>JACIVZ010000074.1 GCA_014361205.1 Methanomethylovorans sp.
AAGTACTTATTAGACAAAACACAATCATCCCCTATGTGTTTTTGGTGGCAGAGAATACTCAGGGGATTTATCCTTTTTAAATTAATAGGTCAAAATAAAATTAAAAGTAGGTTTTCTACAAAGCCATTTATGCTATTAATTTTAATCATTTTCATCGAATTAAAATACGTTTTTCAAGTAGGGCATTAAAGCTTTTTTAATATAATTAAAATATTTTCATCATTCTTCATGGAATAAGCTGTCTTTACCGTCTTAAACTGATATTTCAGATAAAATTAGATATGTATTGGTCATAATTAGCCTTATATAATGTGGGCTTCCCTATAAGCTTCCAAAAATTTAAAGGATATTTCATGTCGCTTAATTTCAGAATAGTGCTTGTAGAGCCTATATATCAAGGAAATGTAGGCTCAGTTGCAAGGGTAATGAAGAATTTCGGTTTCTCGGACTTAGCACTTGTAAACCCATGTCCTCTTGAAGGAGAAGCACGTGCAATGGCTTCTCATGCACGTGATTTACTTGAGAATGCAACCATTGCGGAGAGTATAGAGGAAGCTGTTGCAGGTGCCAATCTGTTGGTAGGTACCACTGGTATAACTGGAACTAAATTCGATGAGCATGTCCGCATACCTGCTCATATTCCACGTGATGTTAAAAAAAAATTCGAAGGATACTCAGGAACTATTGCACTTCTTTTTGGCAGAGAAGACAAAGGTTTCACAAAAGATGAATTAGGTATGATGGATATGATCCTTACAATTCCTACATCTCAAAAATATCCCGTGATGAACCTCTCACATGCTGTTGCTGTAATACTATATGAACTAAGCGATGTACAGGCAGGTGAAACACCATTAGCAGATCCCTTTGATATAAGGCTTTTAATGGAGCATTTTTCACAGGTTCTTGAAGATATAGAGTATCCTGCCCATAAAATGGAAAAAACAGAACTTATGCTCAAAAGAATATTCGGTAGGGCATGTTTGATTCCAAGAGAAGTACAGACCTTAAGAGGAGTACTGAGGCGGATACAAAGACATCTGGTACCAAAAAATAAAAATGACTGATTTCCTTGTACGAAATATTGATATAAATTAAAAACTATGGGTTGGTGCTAAAACTAAATCTGCGCAACTAAATTTGTGAAATATATGACGGAGATGAAATGGGAAGATAATTTCAAGGTATTTCTCAAACAATATTATTGGGATGATATTCTTCAACTTGCTAACGAATACCCAGAACAACGGAGTCTTATAGTTGATTTTTCAAACCTTGAAATATTCGATAGAGATTTGGCAGCTGAGCTGTTGGAACACCCCTCTGAAGTTCTGCCTTGTGCATACAGGGCGTTGCAGGAAATAGATTTACCTATTGATAAAACTCTGGATAATGCAACGGTCAGATTCGAGAAGGTTCCAAATAAAATTCCTATAAGGGACCTTAGAAGTAAGCATTTAATGAAATTCATTGCCATAGAGGGTATGATACGTAAAGCTACAGAAGTGCGCCCAAAGATAATAACTGCCGCCTTTAAGTGCATGCGATGTGAACATGTTACTTTTGTGCCACAAACAGAAATGAAATTTGTAGAGCCTCTTGAATGCGAGAATGAAAGTTGTGGGAAGAAGGGACCTTTCAAGATTATAATGGAACAATCCACATTTTTAGATGCACAAAAATTGCAGATACAGGAATCACCTGAAAATCTAAAAGGTGGAACACAGCCCCAGAGTCTTGACGTGGATGTCGAAGAAGACCTTGCAGGAATAGTAAAACCTGGGGATAGAATCATTATAAATGGTATCCTTCGTTCCCATCAACGTACCACTCGTGAAGGGAAATCCCCTTTTTATGATCTTGTGTTAGATGCTAATTCAATCGAGAATATTGATAAAGAGTTTGATGAACTGCAGATCACACCTGAAGATGAAGCCATTATACAAGAAATGAGTAAGGACCCACACATATATGATAAAATAATCCGTTCCATTGCACCATCTATATATGGTCATGAAGATGTAAAGGAAGCTCTTGCTCTTCAGCTATTTTCCGGTGTTCCAAAACATCTTCCAGACGGATCAAGAGTAAGAGGAGACATACATATGTTGCTTGTGGGTGATCCTGGTGTTGCAAAAAGTCAGCTTCTCCGGTACATGGTAAAACTTGCACCAAGAGGTGTATTTGCTTCTGGAAAAAGTGCCTCAACAAGTGGTCTTACTGCAGCTGCTGTAAAGGACGAAATGGGAGATGGTCGCTGGACACTGGAAGCAGGTGCACTCGTTATGGCAGATATGGGTATTGCCGCTGTTGACGAAATGGACAAAATGAGATCAGAGGATAAAAGTGCGTTACACGAAGCTATGGAGCAACAGACAATTTCCATTGCAAAAGCAGGTATTTTAGCCACACTGAAATCCAGATGTGCTCTTCTTGGTGCAGCTAACCCAAAATATGGACGTTTTGACAGATATGAGAGCATAGCTCAACAGATAAATATGCCTCCTGCTCTTATGTCAAGGTTCGACATGATCTTCGTGTTACTTGACACACCTAATGAGGAAAAAGACACACGTATTGCCAAACATATTCTTAAATCCCACTATGCCGGTGAACTTTCTGAACAACGCAAAAAATTAGTAAATAGCAAGGTTACTCAAGAACAAGTCGATGAACAAATGGAAATTATTATTCCGGATATCGACCCAGATCTCATGAGAAAATATGTTGCATATTCCCGCAGAAATGTTTTCCCTGTTATGGAAGAGGAAGCTCGCGAGCATTTAGTAAAATTTTATATGGATCTGCGTAAGTTGGGAGAAGGAAAAGATGCTCCAATTCCTGTTACTGCACGACAATTGGAAGCTCTTGTAAGATTGGCTGAAGCCAGCGCCAGAATACGTCTTAGCAATGTCGTCAATATAGAAGATGCAAAACGCACTACCAAGATAGTTTATTCCTGCATGAAACAGGTAGGCGTTGATCCGTCTACTGGGGCTTTCGATGTAGATATAATTGCATCTGGAACCAGTAAAAGCCAGAGAGATAAAATAAAAATAATTAAGGAAATAATAAGAGAGGTAGGTAGCAGGCATCCTGGTAGCAAAGCGCCACTTGAAGAGGTCTATGCAGAAGCAGCTTTAGAAGGTATTGACAGATCTCATGCAGAGGAAATGATTGCAAAAATGCGCAGATCAGGAGATCTTATGAAGCCTGATCATGATAGTGTAAAGCTGGTGTGAGGAGTAATCTGTGTATCTAAAGATTCATTATTCTGGCAGCAATGTTGTTGTTGCAATATGTGACAAAGATATCCTTGGAAAAACTTTAGTAGAAGGCAATATGAGAGTAACAATTCATGAAGGCTTCTATTGTGGAGAGGTTGTTGACGCTGAAAGTGTTGAAAAAGCTCTGATTACTGCAACAACTGCTAATCTATTTGGAGAAAAATGTGTTCAATGTGCTATAGATTGTGGTATGGTAAATCCACTTAGTGTGATATATATAGATGGTGTGCCACATGCGCAAATATTCCGAATAAGATAACTGACAGGTCACATTATATTTCATGAACAGATAATTTATAACATTATTGGAGATAAATAAATGAACACTGAAGGAGATAGTGTAGGGGTTACTTTACTTAGCCGTGAAGGTCTTATCGATGCAGTGATCCTGAAACACAATAGGATGCTAGAAAAATATAATTTTGAATTTGAAGAGCTTGATAATAGGTTCTCTTCTTACTCTAAAGCGATAGACGATAATAAGAAAAGACATGAAGAAATACTTGAACGTATTGAAGTTCTTAAAGAAAAACGGCAGCAACTTTATCATCAGGCAGAAATGATGATAGAAAAATTAATTGAATCTGGAATTCAGCAGAAAGATGTTGATACTATAAAAGATTACATAAGAAAAGCAAAACATGTTTCATCTGAAAATGAAGAAAAAACTGTTATTGAGTCTGTTTTTTCAATTCTTTTCACGGGAAAAAATTCGGAAATCAAAGCTAATTTCAAGTCGAAAATAGATGAAGCTCTTGCATCTCATGAAGAACTTATATCTATGCTTGCTATCGAAGCTAGCCTGAGCGAGGAAAGAAAAATACTTGAAAGTGAGCTCAACAAAGCAAAGCCGAGACATACATGGCTTGAAAAAAGAATACAGAGTCATAAAGAAGCTTTAAATTACTGGGAAAGCCTTAAAAAAGGGGGTAACGAGGTGGCTACAGCATGACAGATGTACCATATATTTCAGAAAAAGATCTGAAGTTAAAGGTCAATGAACTGCGTACCCAGATAACTCACGATGAAAGAGAACTTAGGTCTTTGTTTAATGAACTACGTCTTCACCGTACCAATATAGGAGAACTTAAAGAAAAAAGAGATTTATTGAACTCTCAAGTTAAAGAAATGGTGGCAAAGGCAAAGGAATTGAAAGAAAAAAGAGATGAAGTGAATAAAAGGATTTCTGAGCTGAAAAATATAAAAAATGCCAGGATATCAGCAAGTCAGAAGGCATCTGACGAAATTGCAAAACTGAAAGCTGAAAGAGATGCACTGAATCAGATCTCAAAGGGTACTGTAGATATGCTTTCCAAAGCCTATTCTATAGAACTTGATACATTTCTTAATGCAGATGTTCCACTTCAACATGAAATTGATGTTTTCAACAGGTTACTACAGTTTGAAGAACGTCTGAGAGCCGCAATGAAAGCAGATGAAGTTCATAAGAAAATCCAGGAAACATATGAGACAAACATATTGCACCAAGTGGATTCCGAAGAAAATACAGGTTCGACAATAAAAGAACTTGCAGAACTTTCTCAACAATATCATGTGGAAATGGTAGAAATATATAAAAAAGTTGATGAGATGCGTAAAGAAGCTGATCTCTGCCATGCACAGATCAAAGAAAAATTCGGGATCACAAAACCACTCAGGGCAAGAATAGATCCTTTAAAGCAAAGAATATCAGAGCTTAGGGATGAACTTAATGTCTATCTCGAAAAATTAAATGACATCCAGTTATTAAAGGATGAGAAAAAACAACAAGAACAAAGAGTAGTTGCCAAAGAGAAGCTGGAAAAAACCGGCAAGATGAGTCTTCAGGACCTCAAAGTTCTTATGGAGAACGGTGATCTGAAACTATAAACGGGTAATTATATCTTATCTTTTTTAAAGATTAAAATTAGAGTGGCAGTTAATACTATCAATAACAGAGATATGGCCCACCTGAAACTTTCGATTTCGTTTATCCCTCTGGAATCATTATGCAATGAGCTTTCATTCTCAGTTTCATTAATTTCTTTTTCTGGTATAAAAGGTCTCGGAAGAGTACTATCTATATACTGGAAGACTGGTGAAAAAGCAACCAATTCTTCGTTATCACCTATATAAATAGTGTTTACAGTCAGGTTAAGTATGGTTTTGTCATTTTTCTGATAAATAAAATTATCTCCCTCAGCAAGTATCTGACTTTGTAATATTTTATCTCCTAATGACAATTCAACCCATACACTATCAGATTCCTGATTTACGCTCTTTATGGTAAAATTGTATCCTTGATAAAAATGCCATGTTTTACCTGTAATAAGATATATACTCGTGTCATTTAAAAGCACATCTTCCACAACTAACGGAAACTGGGCAGGTAATACCACAGCCGCTGACATACATGCACTCAGGATTAATAACATTGAAGACAGATATCTACCTGTCTGCATTAACAAGTCTTTCATTTAGTACGGGTATACACGCATCTACCAGCAATAAGGTTTACTCTTTTTCCGTCTTTTGTCCTGATTGAGATAGCTCCTGTATCAGTGATTCCAACAGCTTTGCCTTCAACCATTCGTGAGGGGGTCATTATTGTGACATCCTTACCAATAGTATCAGAAAGATTGATCCACTCACTAAGGATTGCAGAGAATTCCTGTGTTTTGAACTTTATGTATTGCTGCTCGATTTCATATAACAATTTCTGTACGAACTTTACTCTGTTAATGTTTGTGCCGAGTTCTTTTTGGAGGCTAGTTGCATTTTCCCGTATTCCAGGTGGAAAATCGTCCACATTGACATTTGCATTTATACCAACTCCAATTATAACATAAGCAACCTGTTCAATTTCAGCATCTACTTCGGTGAGGATGCCACATACCTTTTTATCCTTAATAAGTACATCATTAGGCCATTTTATACGTGCATCCAGCCCTAAAGAACGAATTGTATTTGCTGCAGCAAGCCCTGTCATAAGTGTAAGCCTTGCCGCATGATCAAGTGGAATATTTGGTTTAAGTATAACAGAAAGATTGATTCCACCTTTAGGAGACTGCCAGCTTCTGCCCATTCTACCTCTGCCTTTTTTCTGTACTTCGGCGATGACAACTGTACCTTCCTCTGCTTCTTTTGCCATTTCTTTAGCAAAACTGTTGGTTGATTCCAGCTCTGCAAAGTAAAAGATATTGGTACCTATTAAAGTGGTTTTCAATCCATTTTTAATCTCTTCGGGATAAAGCATATCAGGAACTAACTTCAATACGTAACCTGTTTTAGGAGAAGATTCTATTTGATAGCCGCCTTCCTTTAAAGAATTTATATATTTCCATACCATTGCCCTTGATATACCTAACCGTTCTCCAAGTTCCTCTCCAGAGACTGGTTTGCCATCAGCTTCTTTTAATATACGTAATATCTCAGCTAAATTATTAGTCACTTAATCCCACCAGTAAACATATATAAAATTCATTCAGTGTTATTGGATTTTTCTTTTGCCACATGCATATATGATTCTACAGCTGCAGTGACTGCAGCTACCTTTGTAGGCTTGTTTTCAAGTGCGGATGCAAGTGTAGCTCCTTTTTCTGAGTCTTCCCTCACCACTCTTTCTACATCTCTGATAATATCATTATCTTCTATAAAATGAGTTGTAAGATTACCTTTACGGAACTGCTCATGCCTTATAACTGCTTTATGGAATGGTATGTTAGTTGTGACCCCTACAACTACATATTCATATAGAGCTCTGTCCATTCGATGTATAGCTTCCATACGTGTGGGTGCCCATACACTAAGCTTTGAGATCATAGAATCATAATAGGGAGATATAGTATATCCCATATGCACACCACTATCCACACGTACGCCAGGCCCACCTGCAGAACGATATCTTCTTATCTTTCCTGGAGATGGAGCAAAATCATTTAGCGGATCTTCAGCATTTATCCTGCATTCTATGGCCCAACCTCTAAGAGGAATTTCTTCCTGCGAATATGCGAGTTCTTCACCTGCAGCAATATAGAGTTGCTTTTTGGCAAGGTCAAGACCAGTGATTAACTCCGTAATTGTATGCTCTACCTGCAAACGTGTATTCATTTCAAGGAAATAAAATTGCCCTTTGGAATAAAGAAACTCCATGGTACCTACATTCTCATACCCTATAGATTTGGCACCTTTAACAGCAGCTTTTCCCATTAATTCACGCATCTCTGGAGTTATAATTGGAGATGGAGCTTCTTCAATCAGTTTTTGATGTCTTCGTTGTATGGAGCATTCTCTTTCATTACAATGTACCGTGTTGCCATGTTTGTCGGCGAGTATCTGGAATTCTATATGTCTTGGTTCTTCCAAATATTTTTCTATGAAAACAGTTGGATCACCAAAGGCAGATTTTGCAACAGATTGAATTGAACTTAGGGCGTTGCCAAATTCTTCTTTGGAATGCACAATTTTCATTCCAATGCCACCACCGCCTGCAGAAGCCTTTATAATAATAGGATACCCAATATCTTCTGCGATCTCAGCTGCCTCGTCTAAGTCTGAAATTGCATTTTCTGTTCCAGGGACGACGGGAACTCCTGCTTCTTTCATAGTCTTACGGGCTTCAATCTTGCTGCCCATTTTTTTGATTACATTGGCAGGTGGGCCAATGAAAACAATTCCTGCTTTTTCACATTCAGATGCAAATACATGATTCTCTGAGAGAAAACCATAACCTGGATGTATAGCTTCAGAACCTGTTTTCTCAGCTACATCAAGTATTTTTTCCATATTCAGATAGCTCTGGCTGGACGGAGGAGGACCTATTAGATATGCTTCATCAGCATACTTTGCAAAAAGAGCATTTTTATCTGCTTCGGAATAAACAGCAACAGTCTTGACACCCAATTCCCTGCAGGCACGCATTGCTCTTATGGCTATTTCACCTCGGTTTGCAATAAGGACTTTATTGAACATCGCATCTACCTCATTCGATAGCCATTATTACATCTCCGGATGAAACTGAATCTCCTTCGCTAAAGAAGATCTCCTTAACTATTCCACTATGCGGGGAATGTATAGCATTTTCCATTTTCATGGCTTCTATAACACATATAATATCCCCTTCCTTTACAGTATCGCCTACATTTACCTTAATAGAAAGAATCATACCCTGCATATGGCTGGTCACAGCTCCGGGTATAGATTCCGCAGATGGCTTATCTGACTCTTCCCTAATTACAAAAGAGCCATCAACAGGATGAACCTTCACATTAAACACGTCACCATCCACTTCTACTCTGAACTCAGTAGGTATTCCATGAGATGGGGAGACTGCACAGGGATGACTTTCAGTTTTAATGGGGACCAGTTCTTCTTCCTTTGATTCACCTCTGAGAAAAGCAGGTGCTATTGCAGGATAGAGGATGTAGGTAAGAATATCCTCCTCTTTCTTGACAAGTCCCATTTTTTCGGCTTCAGCTTTCATTTTTTCATATTCGGGTTCTAGTAGATCAGCTGGACGGCAGGTGATTGGCTCTTCGTCCTGTATAAGTTTTACCAGTATGTCCTCATCAATTTTATGAGGAGGTCTTCCATACAATCCACGTGCATAGTCCTTGACTTCTTTTGGAATTACTTTATACCTTTCACCCATGAGAACATTAAGTACTGCCTGGGTACCAACTATCTGACTGGTAGGTGTTACAAGGGGAGGATAACCCAGTTCTGCACGAACCCGTGGCATCTCTTTGAGAACATCATTGTATTTATCCAAAGCATTCTGCTCCTTTAACTGCGATACAAGGTTAGAGAGCATGCCGCCGGGAATCTGATACACAAGTACATTAGTATCAATCTGTTCTGATATGGGATTAAGAACACATCTTAATTCTTCTTTTATTTTCTTGAAATATTCTGCAACTTCTGTTATGAGCTGTAAGTCAAGACCAGTTGCACGCTTCGTTTCTTCGAGAGCTGCTACTATAGATTCTGTTGGAGGCTGTGATGTTCCCCATGCTAAAGGAGAAACTGCAGTATCCAGTATATCCACACCTGCCCTGCATGCTGCCATGTAACTCATGGGTGCCATGCCTGAAGTACAATGAGAATGTAGATCCACTGGTAAGTTTACTTCTTTCTTGATGGCTTTTACAAGCACATATGCCTGATGAGGAGAAATCAGTCCTGCCATATCCTTGATGCACAATGAATCGCAGTCATGTTCTGCGAGATCTCTTGCCAGTTCAACATATTTTTCTACAGTGTGAACTGGACTTATAGTATAACAAATAGTACCCTGAACATGAGCTCCTTCCCTTTTTGCAACTGATATGGCTTTTTCCATATTACGAATGTCGTTGACAGCGTCAAATATTCTGAAAATATCTATGCCATTTTCATATGCTTTCTGAACAAATTTTTCTACCACGTCATCAGAATAATGCCTGTAGCCCACGAGGTTCTGTCCGCGAAGTAACATCTGAGCATATGTATTATGCATATGCTTTTTGAGTGATCTCAGTCTTTCCCATGGATCCTCGTTCAAGTATCTGATACAAGTATCAAATGTGGCTCCGCCCCACATTTCTAGGGAATAGTACCCAATCTGATCCAGTTTGTCCATTATAGGGATCATGTTGCGGGTACGCATTCGGGTAGCTATAAGTGATTGGTGTGCATCTCGCAGGACAGTTTCTGTAATTTTTACTTTCATGTAACACCTCTAGGACATATAATGAATCAAATCTGGAAAATACCAATGAGCTTTATTAATACAATTGCTCACGATTAAATTGTTGTTAATAGTTCATAGTATAATATTTAGTTTCTGGTTATAAAGATACACATGTGGCATGTATTAATTCACTATAAATTATATGAAGATACAGGCATGTTTCTTATTTTCATAGGGTTCAAAATATTACTTTATCGAGTCTCATTCAAAATGTGATTATTTGCATATAGCCAGCTTTTTCAAGCATATATATATGCTTTAATTTGTACGTTATATTTATATATCTAAAGATTTAATGATTTTTAATACTCAGGAAATTTATAATATATAAGTTTT
>JACIVZ010000075.1 GCA_014361205.1 Methanomethylovorans sp.
AAGGCGTTTATATTTTTCATTAAGTGCAAAACTAATTAAATCTTCCATATTTATTAATTTACTTAGCTATTATTTATATTTTAGTAGAATGTAGTCCTAAAGAGGGTGGGTTTATCGAAATTCTCACTAATAATAAGCCTATACAGTTCTATGCCTTGGCACTTGCCATTTTCATTTTAATGGTAGGTATAATGATAATCTTTGCTTTCCTACCTGAATATGAAATCCGTCTTCAGACCACAAAACTTTCATTAAGTATTGCAGTGTCTGCATATGTAATAGCCAGAGTGATACTGCAAACACCCATGGGTATACTTTCAGACAGATACGGGCGAAAAAAACTGATACTTTATGGTTTATTTATCAATATTCCAGTAGTTCTCGGATTAGGATATGTCAATAGTGTGGAAGAACTGATAATACTTCGTGCATTACAGGGAATATGCATGGCTTCAGTAGAAACTCCAATCATGGCCCTTGCAGTTGATCTTTCTGAAGAAAAATCAGTCAGCTCAAAAGTTAGTTTTATTACCAGTTCACAGGCAGCTGGCACAGCTTTCGGACCACTGATAGGTGGTTTACTGGGAGGATATGTAACTTTTACATTGCCGTTCTATGCATGTGCCATTATGACAACCGTTTCAATGATAATAGTTATACGACTTGTTCCGGAAACAAATTCTAAACTCAATTTCTGCACGGCTTCATAAACCTTATCGAGAATGTTGTTCCATCATTTCTCGAAAATTCCAGTTTGCCTTTTAATTGTTCGGTAAGAGTAACAACTATTTGCATACCAAGTGATTCAGCATTAAAAACATCTATATTTTCAGGTATACCTTTGCCGTTATCGCTGATTGTAAGCACAAGTAAATTGCCATTACTCTTAAGGGATAATTTGATTAAACCATTTTCTCCCGGTTTAAAAGCATATTTAAGGGAATTTGTTATAAGCTCATTTACTATAAGCCCCATCGGTATAATCGTATCAATACCCAGGTACATTTCTTCTACATCTATCTCAAGGCTTAATTTTTCTGTACCTACCCTATACGAGTGGAAAAGAAAATCAGCCAACTTTTTAATATAATCTGCAGCATCAATGTTTTCCAGATCCTTCGACATATACAGCTTTTCATGTGCAATAGCCATAGAACGTACTCTATTCTGACTCTCAGCAAATGCCTGCCTTATTTTCTTGTCCTGAAAGTTTCTAGCTTGCAGATTTAATAAACTGGATATAACCTGAAGATTATTCTTAACTCTATGATGTATTTCCTTAAGCAGCATTTCTTTCTTGTGGACTTCTTCTGCCATCTTTCTTTCGGTTATATCCCTGGCGACAGTCAGAACCGCTTTTTTTCCTTTGTAATCGATTATCCTGCAGCTAACCTCTACTGGGATATTGTTGCCAGCACTGTCAACATAGATAGTCTCATATATTGCACTACCTTTATTCTGGAGTTCTTTTAACCTTTCTGGCAGCATTGAAGCATATTCAAGCAAAGTAAGTTCTACTGGAGATTTGTTCAACAATTCATCTCTGGTGTAGCCCAGCATCTCAGAAGCCATAGTATTGACTTCCATAATTTTATTTTGTGTATAATCATAAATATAAATTGCATCGTTAGCATTCATGAATAATGTCTTGAACTTCTCTTCACTTTCCATAAGTGCTCTTTCAGTTTCTTTTATATTAGATATGTCAAAAAAACTTTCCACTATACGCTGCATACCATCCAGCTCTACACATACCGCTTTTTTCAAAATAGGAATTTTTTCACCTTTTGCCGTCATCAGCACATGTTCAGAAGAATCTATAATCTGTTTCATATCTGTAAGCGGGCATCTTCCTTTTTTGGCAGGACATATGAATTCATAGCAAAGTTTGCCAATAATTTCATCCTTTTTTCTTCCGATTAATTGAATAGCTACTTGATTAACATCAACAATATTATGAGAATCAGAATCAATTATTATCACGCCTGTCTGAACTGCTTCCATTACAGTCTCCAGTCTTTTTTGGCTTTTCCTATTCTCAGATTCTATCTGCTGCTTTAAGATTGCAGCACCTATAGTATCAGCAGCTATCCATAGAGCATCCATCTCCACCTGTGACCATATTCTTTCCCGTTTACATTCATCAAATCCAATAAACCCCCACCATTCCTTGCCAACGTATATAGGAACGGCTGCGAGAGACACTATTGCCTGCTCCGCCAGCGGTTCCCGCTCTTCAGGTGGAAAATTTTTAATTAACCCTGCTATATAATGCCTTTTTTCCATTAGATTCTTCCAGCGCGGTGCAACGGCATTATATGGTAATTTTTGCAAAAAGGGGTTGTCTATTTGAGGCTCGATTCCAGGGGCCACCCATTCATACTTATGGCTCATCAGAAGGGTTCCATCTTCTTCTACCTCGTTCTGAAAAATGTATACCCTGCTTACATGAGTAGCCTTACCAAGTCTTTCTAGTATTTCTATGAAATTCTCTGAAGATAAATCCACTTGTAAGAATTTACTTGCTGCAAGACTTACAGCTTCAAGAATGCGGATTACCTTTTCTTTTTCCACAATTTCGCATATATCATGCATCTCATAAGTCCCATTAAGATTAAGACAATCTTCAGTCACAAAATAATTTGAAAAATCTTTTTTTGGATCTGAAATATCCTTTCCTATCAGTAATACATTCAATATATTATTATCACTACTTTTTAGTGGAACAGAGTGCCATAACCATTTCTTGGAACCATTTTTTGTGCAGAGTTCCATTTGAATCTCAATTTTAATATCATCTTGTATGAGAAAAGCCTGTTGTATCTGTTTTTCCAGAAAATTACAAGCATGTGCAGGAATTCCTGTTTCATGCAATGTTTTATCAACTAAGTCCTGGGCACATATTCCAATAGCTTTTTCCATAGCATGATTTACATAAACACATTTTAGCTTTTCATCAAATACACTTATCAAATCGCTGGAATTATCTGCTATCAAACGAAAATCCATTGGATCATATCCATTTAGATTCAAATATTAGATCTTTTCGAATAAATGAACATCAGAAAATGGTTTGAAACCTATAATAAGTAACATCTATTTTCAACATCAGATATGCTTAACCAATTACGCTCATATCAGCTATGCGTAGTGATGATGTAACTGTTGCACCAATTTGCCTTACATCCTTACCTGCACCATTTATATTTCGAAGAATATCGAAAACATTTCCAGATATCATTAGTGATTTAATGGGTTTTGAAAGTTCTCCTTTTTCAATTATAAAGGCATTCCTTGCCTCTACAGAAAAATCACCTGAAATGTAATTTGCTGTATGTGCTCCGATGACTGAATTTATATAGATACCCTTATCAGTGCTTTCTATCACATTGCTCTGTTCATATTCAATTATAAAGTTGCGGATGCCAACTGAAGGAGGGGACGAATAAGAGTGTCTTGAGGCATTTCCTGTACTGTGTACACCTTCCTTCCCTGCAGTATAAGTGTCATAAAGGTAAGATTTGAAAATACCATTTTCTATAACAGGAGTTGTTTGAGATGGAACGCCTTCTTCATCGGCCATGGATGTCTCAAGACCTCCTTTAAGTAATCCATCATCAATTATAGATAATTTCTCATCTGCAATCATTTCTCCTTTACAACCAATCAAACGAGATCTGCCTTTTTGCACATTATCTGCATCAATAGCAGAGGAAAGAATACCTGTAAGAAGATCTGAAACAGCAAAAGGATGAAGAATGACCTCTGTATGGTGAGGTTCAATGGAAATACCGTTTTTTGACTTGAACACAAGCTCTGCAGCTGCTTTTCCCAAATTGAAAAAATCGATATCCATTTTTCTTGACATGTCGTATTCATATGCAGTTGTTGGTTCATCCTTACCTGTAATAACATCTACGAATCCGGTTATTGCAGTTCCTCTGTCCTCTACTTCAATTCCATTACTATTTAATATTAAACGACGGCTTATCATCCGGGAAAAAGAACCTGAAGTTACAAGCACATCCGGTAATGAAGATGCTCCATGAAGCATATTTGCAGCTAGTTCGATACATTCATCAAGTCCCATATCATTGATACGAGGATCAAATGTGTCCTCAATTTCTGGATATTTCCCATCTGTTGGAAATGATTTCCATGCTGGATCTGCACCTCTTACTCTTGCTGAAGATACTGCTGTTTTTGCTGCCTCTTCTATTTTACTGGGTATATTAGTACTAGCAAATCCAACAGCACCATTAACCACTGCACGAATTCCCATTCCCTGATTTATACTCTCTTTGGAACCATCAATAATGCCTTTTCGTATATCTATACCTGTAATTTCGCTTTTGAGAAGATAAACCTCAGCCTCATCAGCACCTGCTTTCAAAGCAGCATTCAGTGCCTTCCTTGCAATATCGTACATTCAGGCACCTCCAACAACAGCCTTTGAAATAGAAATATGTGGTGAACCGTCGCTCACAGGTACCAGCTGTCCACCCTTTCCACATCTTCCTGAATTCATTTTTAAATCATTGCCTACATGTGTGACATTGTTTAGTATCTCAAGGGTCTTTCCGGAAAGAGAGACATCTCTCATAAGAGTGGTGATCTCCCCTTTTTCTATGAGATAGGCTTTTTCAGCATTAAATTGGAAGATACCCTCTCCAGTATTGACCTGCCCTCCTCTTGAGCCAATAAGATACATTCCATTATCTATGTCCTCAAGCATTTCTTCAAAAGTAGAATCCCCGTTCTCAAGATATGTGTTACTCATACGCACTATGGGCATAGAATACCCCTGACATCTGCAGTGACCAGGTTCTCCTCCTAACTTTGCTGAAGTTTCTCTTGAGTGAAGGAATGAAGTGAGAATCCCGTCCTTTATAATAGTGGTTCTTTGAGATTGTGTACCTTCATCATCAAAGGGGAAATAGCCATATTCGTGAAGTGTAGGGTCATCGACTATATTTATAAGAGGAGAAGCTATCTGTTGCCCGATCATATTATCAAGAATGGAACTTCCCTCCAGTACCAGATCAGCTTCTGACGCATGCCCTACTGCCTCGTGTACAAATACACCAGCAAGTTCCTGGTCAAGTATTACTGGCATACTCCCGCCCTTTGCTGGCTTTGCATGTATCAGTTCAAGGGCATCATGGGCTGCAATTGTTGCAAGTTCAAGAGCATCCGCCTCATCAAATATTTCATATCCTTTGACACCAAACTTACTTTTTCTTCCTGCCTGATATACACCATTTTCTGAAGCAACTGCTGTGACAGCAAATCCCGATCTTGTAAGTTCATATTCACAATCAATACCATCAATATTGGTATATGATACTTTTATTTCGGATTCAGAATAAATAACACTTGTACTACTGATTCCCTCAAGTTTTGCTCTTTTACTCATTTCTTTGAGAATCTTTACTTTTTCTTCGATAGAAATATCCCTTGGATCTATTTTTATGCGCGGAAGATCTTTAAGAATCGGTTTTCTTATTGGTGTAAGATTTACTTTTTCTTTGGGACTACGGGAATTCATACTGCTAGCAAGCTCTGAAGCGGTATTTAGTGCCTTTTTCTCATCAAAATAACCATCTGCTGAAGTAAAGCCCCATGAACCTCCACAAAGGGCACGTATACCTCCGCCTCGCGTATAATTTACGGATATTTCTTCGACATTTCCATTGTCAATAAGTATAGACGTAGTAGTGGCATTAACCACTCTTACGTCATAAAAGTCAACATTTTTCATTCGGATCATAATAAAACCAATGTTCTTATGTAGGAACCACTTCTGGTATATCAAGATTAAGCTTAAGATTACTTAGTTTTGTAAGTTTCTCCAATATTCTCTTTTTGTCAACTCCTACAAGACTATGTTCTATAACTTCTGTAATGTTCGTTACTGGTACAATTTCGATCTTATCTTTATAGGCTTCTTCTATAAGTACATCATCCTCATTGGACTTTGGAATTATAACTTTTTTCAGGCCTGCAAGTGCTGCAGCTTCTATCTTGTAAGTGGCACCGCCAATTGGTAATACATCCCCTCTTACAGAGAGAGAGCCAGTCATTGCAACAGACTGATCCACCGGTATATTCTCCAGTGCAGAGATTACAGCAGTGGCTATTGATATAGATGCACTGTCACCCTCCACACCTTCATACGTCCCCACGAACTGTATATGAATGTCGTGATTGGCAGTATCTTTACCAGTGATGTTCTTTATAACAGCAGATACATTCTGCACTGCTTCCTTTGCAATATCCTTAAGCATACCAGTAGCTATCACGCGACCTTCTGAACTTGAGAGAGCAGGTGTTACTTCAGCCATGATGGGTAATACAATCCCAGAGTCGCCTCCCAACACAGCCAGGCCGTTAACTCTGCCCACAGCTGACCCACTCTTCTGGAAAAGCTGATAATCTTTACGCCTCTCAAGGTAGCTATCAGCCAATTGCTGTTCAATGGAACGAGCTATTTTCTTTGCTGCAAGCACATGTTTATCAGTGGTAACAGGAGAGTTCTCAGCGTGAGCAATATCTCCGGCAACCCTTACAAGTCCACCTAAATCCCTTAACTTCAATGTCAAATGTCCTTTCCGGCCAGCTCTGCGCCTTGCTTCCCTGATCACCTCATTGACTGCCGATTTATCAAATGGAGGTATGTGACCATCCCTCATCACTTCCTGAGCTACAAAACGCACAAGATTCCTGCGATTCTCAAGGGTATCTTCCATTGATTCCCTCATGAATATTTCATAGCCATAACCTTTTATTCTTGAGCGGAGTGCAGGATGCATTTTTTCCACAGCATCTAAATTACCTGCTGCCACCATGATGAAATCACATGGCACCGGCTCTGTCTTAACAAGAGCACCAGAACTGCGTTCTGATTGTCCTGTAATAGGGTATTCTTTTTCCTGAAGCGCCGTTAACAGGCTTTGCTGAGATTCAAGGCTAAGAGTATTGATTTCATCAATGAATAGAACACCTTTATGTGATTTGTGTATATCTCCACTTTCAACCCTGTCATGAGCAGGCGTTTCAAGTCCTCCTGACTGGAATGGATCATGCCTTACATCCCCAAGCAGTGCCCCTGCATGTGTACCTGTGGCATCGATGTATGGGGCATGCTCTTTATTATAGTTATTTACAATAAGTTTGGGTATCATCATCTCCTCTTTTGGCATCAGCTGACGGGTAAGGAGGAGTATCATAATAGCTGCTATGATTCCCCATAATAGTTGATCCACATAGAAAGAATAAATGATTATACCAAACACCAGTATCATCATCAGCATATTACGCGACTGGACCTTTTTCTGAGCCTCCATTTTATGGGCTAACACAATTTCTCTGCCCTTGCCAGCCGGGACTGTTCTGATTTTTGGGTTATTAGGATCCTCGGGGTTAGGATAAGCAAGTATATCCTGAAGTTCTTCTTTGGGTAATAGTTCTGCCATAGCCTTTGCTAACAAAGATTTACCAGTACCGGGGGTACCAATCATCATCACATGTCGCCGCTGGCTTGCAGCTTTCTTGACCACTTCTACAGCATGTTCCTGGCCTATTACCTGATCTATCAACAGTTTAGGGACATCTATAGAGTCCGTTGTGTTGAAGTCAATATCATAAAGTTCGTTTTGATTAATAGTAGTCATCTCTGTATCCATGATTTGCTCACAGTTATGATTTCTGTTGTTAACATAATAATTTATTGTTATTTATTTTTCTGCAGATATAGTTGCACATATAAAATTGTGATATCCTATACATTGCAAAACTATATGAATATTAAGGCTGATATGAAGAAAACGTTTAGGAAATGAAATCCATTATTCATATAATTATTGCTTCCATTGTATTAGTGGCCTTAATTTCATTACCTGCAAATGCTGTAACTTCAGATCATTACTACATACATTATACACACATGACAATGAAGTTCAGTGGAACAGATGCTATAGTTACCCTTTCTTTTGAGCTAGATACATTTGCAAAGGTTTACACATTACTGATGGGGACTCATAATCTTGAGGAAGATATAAAGGAAATGTTCTACGAATTCGAGGATGTTAAAGTCTCCCAGATCCATAAAGAATATGCAATTGTCAGGATTAGTAATGTCTCACGTTTGAGCAATGGTTATTACCTCCATGATTCCAGAAAATTAGGTTCAGGTGTGGACTTGCTCACTATAGTATTCCCAAGCGGTGCAACTAAACAGATAAGCAATGCAAATGCTACGATGAATATTTTTTACTAATCTTTTACTAATCTTTTTTATTTAAGAGGAAATTAAGCAAGAGGAAAAGTAAGAGATGAAAGATGGTTATTTGTTACATTAAATAAAATGCTTGAGGCCAATAAATACGATACAAAAATAGATATGAACTTTTTGTATTCAGACATTCAGATTTACAATGAAATATCTTTTTATTGATAACGATAAATATTCTCATTGAACAATAATAAAATTGATAAACTATATATAGAAAATCAAATATTGAACAGTTCGATAGCTTTTTTGTATTTTTGAAACAAAAGGTTTATCTCCTATTACAATATATGGGAGGTGCCAATAAGGGCTCGTGGTCTAGTTGGTTATGACGTCGCCTTGACATGGCGGAGGTCCTGAGTTCGACTCTCAGCGGGCCCATCAGTAAAACAAACAATAGATAAGTTTAAATCTGAAAACAGCATTAAGGTGCTATGCTGGCCCATAAGGCCCAGGTAGCTCAGTCTGGGAGAGCGCTGCCCTGAAGAGGCAGTTGTCCCCGGTTCAAATCCGGGTCTGGGCACCAAATAAAGAACATCAGTAGTGTAGTGGTTATCACCTGGCGTTGCCAACGCTAGAACCCGGGTTCGAATCCCGGCTGATGTATACCATTATTTTATTTTTATATTATTTATTATTTAATGTTCTATGATGAAATACGCATTTATATAATAGTTCATTTATATAATAGATTATATGATGAGCCAAAAATAAATATATGAATCTTATCAAAATTTTAGGTATTATTCATTTAGTTATTACTCACTAATTCAGCTGCTCTGTTCATATGATGTATAGCAGAATCTAAATATGTTAGCCACACAGCAACATTTTCATAACTATCGTGGTTATTCTTTAAATCATTTGCTAATGTGATAGTATATTTTCCCACATTTTCGAAGTCAGCAAGAGCAAGTGACCACTCTGACTGAGCTTCTTGAAACATGGGTGATACAATATATTGACTGTTATCCTCAAATGCTTTCTGTGTATGTTCTATGATTTTTTGTCCAACTGTAGATAATCTTGCATAATTATTGTTGGCCATGGCCACAGATATATCATCAAAATCAGTTTCCAATAACATTAAATAGTAGGCAACGCTTCCAAGCCATGCATGGTCAGAATTCCAAATTCCAACTACCGGAGTTGTGCCAGTCCATCCTAAACCAATAACATCATATGAAGAATTTGTCTTAAGAAGAAAATTGTTGCCTGCATTATTGTAGATTCCAACATCACTAGCTCCATCCAAGTTCCAGTCACCTACAATAGGCATAGTATCTGCCCACCCAAATCCAACAATATCTGCTGAATCTGTAGTGGTATTCCACAATGCCCAGGTACCAGCATTATCGTACACTCCAACCTCGTCAGCACCGTCTCCATTCCAGTCGCCAACTACCGGAGTTGTGCCAGTCCATCCTAAACCAATAACATCATATGAAGAATTTGTCTTAAGAAGAAAATTGTTGCCTGCATTGTTGTAGATTCCAACATCAGTAACCCCATCACCATTCCAGTCACCTACAATGGGCATAGTATCTGCCCACCCAAACCCAACAATATCTGCTGAATCTGTAGTGGTATTCCACAATGCCCAGGTACCAGCATTATTGTATACGCCCACGGATTCTGGTGCAGCAATGTCTGCAGTAATCATCATAAAACAAAATATTATCCAAAAACAAATAATTATATTGAATTTCATTTGCATTTCTAACACCCATCTCAAAAAGAATTAAAGATTCAAAGTTTCCTTACCACAACTATAATCCCAATTCCATTACAAAAAAGAAGAGAATGTATTCTATATATATAGGCATCGGAATATTTTCAGCACATTTAATGGTTAGAGGATTCTGATTAACCCTCTGTTTTTTATGTCACCATAAACTCAAAGTGGCGTTTATTCATCTTATCTCTACTTTTACTTCATTTCTTTCATTTTTTCCTTGATTTTAGGATAGCTACCGC
>JACIVZ010000076.1 GCA_014361205.1 Methanomethylovorans sp.
TGAAAGAGTAATGACTAAACACCAGATAGAGTTCAAAAAAGAGAAAATGAGACAGCAAAAAAAGAACAGTAATTACTATTAATACTGTTATCTGAACCTGTTATTATTCTAATTAATATCTCGTATTATCAAAAGGGAATATCCCTTTAACTTATTTTCCTGACTGTAATTTAATGCGCTGAGCAAGAATACACTTTCCTCCACTTCTACCTCCAAGAGGATTGAATGGAGTTCCCAGTGAGTTCATACATCTCGCCATTACAGCAGCACCTCTTGCCAGACCATCATCCACGAACAGAACATGCTCATCTATTTTATTATTGATACCTATCTCTTCCAGGTATTTAAGAATCAGCTTCGGCTTATTGCCCGTAATACCTGCGCGTCCAGTCACACCGATAGCAGTGTTCTCAAATACAAGTCCATATTGCTGTGCTACTTTCACAAGCCTCTGTACAACACGGGCCATTACATCATCTATCACGGCAAACAGGAAGTTAATACCATATTTTTCATTTATTTCAGCACCTAATGCCATGAGCTTGTCCATATCAGAACCGTTAACACCTACATCACAGCCTATGAGCAATACACCGATCTCCTCGGCTGCTTTGGGATTCACAGGTACACTTCCGTATCTTTTAAAGTTAGGCGGTACCTTTTCAATACGTATGTATTGATGGATATGTTGAGAGTATTCTTTTATTTCCTTTCCTTTGAACATGGTAGAGAACCTGCCCAGAGAAATGCCGGAAAGCAGTTTGAACTCAGCTGAAGAATTGTTACGCAACTCTGTACCATATGTATTCAATACCATTTTCTGAAACACTTCCAAAGCAGTACCTTTCTGGGGATCCACTTTACCCGTCCCTTTAATAAGAGCATCCGCAATAGCGCCAGCATAACCACAGAAATTACCAATTGTCCTGGCATAGGGTAATTCCTGACCTATAATCCTGCCGTCCAGTGTAGTACCAAAATCTATGGAAATGCATGGATTACGGAAATCAACATCTACCCATTTTGCACCTTCCTTGATGCCTGCTGTTGCCAGTTCTCCTTCCATTTCATTAGCAACGATCTCCACTCCGGTGGCACCTTTTGGAGGTGTGACACTGGCAACTGCTCCGTCAAAAACCACTTGCTCCAGTTTTGTATATTTACGGAACTTTTCATGCATGTTAAAAATTGACATTGGAGGTGTCATTCGATTAGGAGGTACACCAGCTAAAAGACAGCCGTCTGCAAGTGCCTTAATGAACTCACCTACTTCCTCAGGAGCATCAAAACCTGCTACAACACCAGTGGAACGTACCACAAAGTGAATATCCTTCTTTATGTCCAGATTTGCCGCTTCCACTGATTTTAGGAGTGTATCCCTTACAAGTTCAGCAATAGACTGTCGGGTAAGTTCCACACCACTAAGGGTTCGACCAAATATTTCCTCACCAGGCTTGGGTGCGCGCACATCACGGGTCATGGTAACTGTTTTGTTAATCAAACGCGTTTTTCCATCTTCCAGATTAGTGGCTGTAAGGATACATTTGGTAGTGGTGTTACCTACTTCCACTGAAGCTACTATGAAGTATGCGGTAGAACTTGATTTCAGTTCAATTAAACGAACTGAAGGACTTTCAACAATTCTTGGTTTATAGCCCATTTTTATAAGCTCCTCTATGCTGATAGATCAATTTCAATAAATGAATGGTTTTAACCTCTGTAAAAGCAACTGTTTTGGCAATGCTCCAATAACACGGTCAACTAACTGTCCATGTTGGAATAACAGTAAGGTAGGTATGCTTGATATCCTCAGATTCTGTGCTGTTTTTAGATTCTGGTCAACATCAAGTTTACCAAATACAACCTTTCCCTTAAGTTCCAAAGCAAGCTGGTCAATAATAGGAGATAACATGCGACATGGAGAACACCACTGTGCCCAACAATCGATTAATACCAGTGGATATTGCGAAACAAACTGACTGAAACTACTGTCTGTAACAACTATTGGCTCTGAAGGAAATTGTCGTGTTTCCAGAGAACGCTGGAGTTCCTGAAGTCTTTTCCTCCTTATAGCTTCCAGATCGTCCATTTTATTCACCTTTACATGATTTATTCCATTGAATTAAAACCTACTCCTATTTCTTAGCAGATATATGTGTAATATGGAACTATAGGAAATAAAGTTTTGTATGGTTTTGTGACAACCATGCGCATTAAATTATTTTATGCTTGAACTAAGTATATGAGAAAAGAAGTAAGGATATAAAAATATAGGTAAGAGGAAAGTACTGGTACTACAATATTTTCATATGAGATGGTTTATTAAATGAACAAATGGACTATTGAAAAACTGAGAGAGTTGCACCCCTGTGAATTTGAAGAGTTAGTTGGGAATTTATTTTCAAGGATGGGATACAGAGCAGAGGTTACTCCTTATTCAAAGGATAATGGCGTGGATATAATAATTTCCATCGAGAAGTTTGGCCTGTCTCATACATGGATCGTGCAGACTAAACGCTATATTGAGCCTGTGAGTGTAAAGGAAGTAAGGGAATACAGCAGCCTGCGCTACAGGGACAATGTTGACGGAGTAATTATAGTTACTACTTCAAGTTTTACAAAAGAGGCTCAAAAAGAAGCTGGAGAACATAATGTGAAACTGATCGACGGTCAGCTGCTCTTAAAGATGCTTCAGCATTACATGCCTGAAGATTCAGATAGAAGGCTACAGCAGGGTAATGCGTCCGAAAAGAGGGAAACAGAGGTTATTGAAGGCACTGTTCTCAAGCAGGGAGAAAAGATACTTGGAGAGACAGAAGTCTTTTTAAGAGGTGAAAGGGTTCTGATGGCCTGTACAACCAAGCGCATTTTTCTTATAAAAAACATGAGCGGTTTTATATTAAAGAAAAAAGAGTTAATTGAATCTATCGAGGTAAAGGATATACTGGGATGGGCACATGAAAAAACTTCACTGCATCTGGTTACGGGAGGCAGACAGCTAAGAGTAGTGAGCATGAAAATCCGAAAAATGGAACATACAATGGAGATTCTGAACTGCCTCCAGCAGGGATGCATACGGGCAGAGCATTTGCTGAAGTTAGAGAGAACAAAAGAAGAGTTCATATTACTCACTAACAAGAGAATGGCAAAAATTTATTCTTCAGGTGATGCAGACGAAATAAGCCTGAAAAACATAATTTGTATTGAGATAAAAAGAGGAATTTTAGGCAAAAGTAGGCTTGTCATTAAAGGAAGTATGAAAGAAAATGACCGCTTTGAGTTTAATTGTGGAGATACTCTCATGTGGAAGGAAGCTATAGAGGCTGCTGTCAGAGTCAGTTGAAGCTGACATAGTGATAATTTTAAGGTATGTGTATTTAATATTATGGTTGTACTATAATTTTATAGTTGCACTACAGAAAACCCGGCTATGAATCCACCATTGCAGATAACAACCTGTATCTCTTGTCTGTAATACCTTTATGACTACCCCAAACAAGCGCTTCATGCAGGAAAGTCATCTCTTAGAGAATATGCATTATTGTTGAACTATTTGAAGATGCATTATTTCCACCCACACAGAGATTCTGTAGTATTTTATGCACGATGCTTTTGACTAACTCCCATATCCAATTATACGTTATTATCAATTATTCTGTAACCCTGCCACGTATCGGCTAATCTTTGATATTTAGTTATATTAAAAATTTGATATTCTTCCAGCATTCCTATAACAATATGATCATAGATATTCCCAAAATGTACTTGCATAAGGATATTATAGGCTGACAGCCAGATTATTGATGAGATTGAAAAATGACTGGACTGGTGATATCATGGCACAAGAAATTATCAATATAAATGGGATGATGTGCGACCACTGTCAGGCAAGGGTGGAGAAGGCCATAAAGGCAGTCAAGGGAGTAAAAAATGCAAAAGTTGATCTGTCAAAGAAACAGGCAACTGTTAAATATGATGAGTCTGTAACTGATATCGGAAAGATAGAAAAAGCTGTTGCTGACGCAGGTTATGAAGTTGTTGACCATAATAGCTGAAATTTAGTTACATGAAAACCAAACTCAAAGTTTACGGCATGACATGTCTGAGCTGTCAAAAACATGTTACTGAAGCGATTTCTAATGTAGCAGGGGTTACTTCGGTAGAGGTGCAATTAGAAGATGAGAGTGCTACCGTTGACTTTGACCCCTCACTTACTGATGTTGAGACTATAAAGAAAGCAATAGTGTCATCAGGCTATGAGACCGAAGAAGAATGTGCTGTAGATAATAAGCAGAATGCATGTCCTTTTCCAGTTCTTGAGAACGATGAAAATGAAAATGCGAAACCAAAAAATGCCAAACAGAGTGAACTTAAAACAATCACCCTGAAAATATCCGGAATGCAATGCTCCGCCTGTGCCCTTAACATCGAACGCACTCTTAAAAAGCTGAATGGCGTGGCTTACGCTTCTGTTAACCTTCCAATGGCAAAGGCATATGTTTCATATGATCCAGAGCTTGTAAATCTTAAGGAAATGGAAGATGCTATTGAAGAAATAGGATACAAAGTTGTAAGGGATAGTCTAAACCTTACAATAGAAGGTATGAAATGTGCCTCGTGTGCCTTGAATGTTGAAAAAGAACTTAAAAAGTTATCTGGAGTGGAATCTGCAAACGTGAACTTTTCTCTTGGTATAGCCCATGTGGAATACAACTCCTCTCTTATTTCTCCGCAAAAGATAAAAGAAGCTGTTGACAGCATCGGATACAGGGCATCGCTTGAATTTGATAAGAAAAACTTGAAAGACAAAGAACTCAAAGAAGAAGACGAAGAGATTAGACAACAGAAAAAGAATCTTCTTATAGCAGGCAGTATGGTCATACCGGTTATGCTTGGCAGTATGAAGATGGGATTTCCGCAGATGTTAGCTTTTGTGCCGGATATCCTGACAAATAAGATTGTGCTGTTTATCCTTACCACGATAGTAATGGTAGTTCCTGGAAAACAGTTCTTTGAAGGCACTTACAGAGGCCTTAAACATGGAGTCACGGACATGAATCTGCTCATTGCCACAGGTACCGGAGCTGCCTATGTTATCAGTGTAGCAGCCTCTTTTTTGAACCTTGGACCGGGCTATCAACATCTGTATTACGATACTGCTGTTATGTTAATAACCTTTATCGTGCTGGGAAGATATCTGGAAGCCAGAGCAAAGGGAAGAACATCAGAATCCATTAAAAAGCTGATTGGACTGCAGGCTAAGACTGCACGTATTCTTGTTGACAACGAGGAAAAGGAAATTCCTGTTGAAAATGTGAACACAGGAGATATTGTAATTGTCAGACCTGGGGAGAAACTGCCTGTGGACGGTGTGGTAGTGCAGGGAAATTCGACTGTTGATGAGTCCATGATTACAGGAGAGAGTATCCCTGTGGAAAAAGCAGTAGGCGATACAGTTATCGGTGCCACAATCAATAAGAGCGGCTATCTTCTATTCAGGGCTACTAAAATTGGTGCTGATACTGCTCTGGCGCAGATTATTAAACTGGTGGAAAATGCTCAGACATCAAAGGCACCTATTCAAAGGATCGCTGATATAGTTGCAGGAAAATTCATACTTGCAGTACATATCATTGCACTTGTTGCATTCTTTTTCTGGTTCTTCATTGGATTTGAGAGATATGATGTAACCTCGGCTTTAGGAATAACTAGTCCTTTCCTCTTTGCATTGCTTATTTCTATTACTGTATTGGTAATATCCTGTCCCTGTGCCGTGGGGCTTGCCACCCCTGCAGCTATTTTGGTAGGGACGGGCAAAGGTGCTGAAAATGGCATACTAATCAAAAGTGGAGAAGCCCTTGAACTCACCCATAAAGTTAACACCATCGTTTTTGACAAAACTGGGACCCTCACTAAAGGTAAGCCCGAACTTACAGATATACTACCTGCTGAAGGCCATGATGAGAACGAATTACTTGTAATTGCAGCAGCTGCCGAGAAGGGATCAGAGCATCCCCTGGCAGAGGCTATTGTAAAGAAAGCTCAAGAAAAGCAGCTGGAAATTGAAAGTGCAGAGGATTTCAGATCGATATCAGGACAGGGCATTCAAGCTACAATAAATGGTAAGAAGGTATTGCTTGGAAATCGAAAGCTAATGGAAGACAATGGAGTGGATATTTCAGGTATCAATCTGGATATGAAAATGCTTGAAACTGAAGGTAAAACCGCCATGATAGTTGCTGAAGATGCGAAGGTCATAGGAATTGTTGCCGTTGCTGATACTCTCAAGGATAACTCTAAAGAGGCAGTACAAGAACTTCGGAAAATAGGCATTGAAGTGGTGATGATCACCGGTGACAACCGTCGGACTGCAGAAGCAATCGCTAAAGAAGCTGGAATAAACAAAGTACTTGCTGAAGTGCTACCTGAGGACAAGGTATTTGAAATTAAGAAACTTCAGGAAGAAGGGCGGATTGTTGCCATGGTGGGTGATGGTATCAACGATGCCCCTGCACTTACAGAGGCAGATATTGGTATTGCCATGGGTGCGGGCACTGACATTGCCATGGAATCGGCAGATATCGTGCTTATAAAGAATGATCTGAGAGATGTAGTTGCTTCTATTAATCTTAGCAAGTTAACCATGCACAAGATAAAACAGAATCTACTCTGGGCATTCGGATACAACACCATCGGTATACCTATTGCAGCCGGCGTGCTTTTTCCTGTATTCCACAAAATATTGATAAGTCCGGAACTTGCTGCCGCTTTTATGGCCATGAGTTCCGTATCTGTCACAACGAACTCGCTGCTTATGAAAAAAAGGCAGATAAAATAAGGTGATGAATGATATGGATAATAGTCCGGATAATAAAGGAAAATACTTGCTTATTGCCTGCATCCTTTCTTCAGTCTTGGTTGTAACTTTTTTTGCTTATATTGCTGTTATGATAAACAGTTCCAGAAACGTCCCTCTGTACAGTCAGGTAGACATTATTGCAGGCATGGTGTTCGTTTTCGTGCTGAGCATGATAATTTCAGCTTCTCTGTGGCCCGAGATAATTGAAAAAAGGATACGCTGATATCCCTTCTAAGATGCTTGTTTTGAGCAAAATTCTATAGCTGATAAAGTAAATAACACAAAAATTTTCAATATTCTGCTAAGGTAAAGGACTATCTTATCACTTGTGACTGTCAATGTGGTTACAGAATTCCAAAATTGATTTGAAGAGAAAAATTAATTTGGAAAATTCTTTTAACAAAATGTTGTCTATTAGAATAAGGAGTATTGGAAGCTACTTAGATGGTTTCATCTTGCAATCTTGAAGGATTGCATCAATCGCTCTTACTAGCGAGACATCTAATACCTTTTTAGGTTCATATAGTATCTGTGTTCATATAATAGAGGAGTGTAGAGAGTAGAAAAATACAATACAATCTATATATCCGTATAATTTTGCTTGAGAAAAAGGAAAAGTGCTCCGGTCGGGATTTGAACCCGAGTCTTCGGCTCGAAAGGCCGGAATGATTGGCCGAACTACACTACCGGAGCAAAATTAATTAACTGGTTGAGCGACTCCAAAATAGTACATATCATAATTAAAGCTTTCGCCTATCGTCACTCGGTCGCACTAACCTCGCTTTTTCCCTCTTCATTCTGAGATAGGTTCAATACCCATGCAGTCAGTTTTTCACAAACCTCAGGCTGGCATGCATCTCTGCAACCAGCGCAGGGTGAGAACATATCTCCTGCTAACAACAGTTCGAATGAGTTTTCTTCCTTACGGACAATTTTGAGCAGAAAAGTCCTTGCTCCATTGTCCACTGCATACTCGCGTGTTATCAGACCTTCTTTTAGAAGTTTGGCTATAATCCTCGAACATTTACGACTATCTATATCCAGCTCTTTCCATAGCTGGTTCTGAAAAATGCCATTTTCATGTCTACCGATTACTTCTAAAGCTTTTTCTTCTATATCCATGTCGATTCACACTTATATTGGAATACTGGGTTATTATTTTTATTCTTCTGCAGGGGTGATAAGGATAATATTATTGCCCCGAAGCACCACCGAACCCAGGGACCTGAGCTTTTCTCCGTTGTATACCTCCACAGTATCTACCAGATGTAGGTTGAGATAGTCATCAGCACTTTTTAACAAACCTTCCAGAAGGTGTTGATCTCCTTTCATTTCAACCTGGACTCTTGATCCAACTAGTTTGTGAACTCTTTTATTAGGGAACAAATGAAACCCTCGCTTCTTAATTGATAAAATAAACCTGCCACATTTAAAGACAGAATACAGGCTATTAAAACTGTATCGTATCCTATTTAATTATAGCGATTACTTCTTCAAAATTCAGATGTAACCCTGTATCTCACCACTCTCTCTGCTATTATCAGCTGTGGTTTCGGAGTTAATTTCACTTCTTTTAGGTCGGGGGATTGGACCAAACATGGCTTCATATTCCTTTAAGTGCTGGTTGAGCCATTTTGATAATTCAAGAGCCGCAAGAGGTGAAAGAATTATTTCAGTTTCAAGCCTGCGCTGTATCACCTGTACCCCGTCTTCATCAATCCCTGGCTTAGGATTGTCATTATAAAAACCTATTCTAAAATCATATGGGCTATGCCCTCCCACTGCACCTATGGAATACACCTGTTTACAATCTTCTGGTTTATAGAACTCAATTCTAAGTTTTCTTTGGTGTTTTCCTAAACTAGTTTCAGTGCTCATTTTTACTTCTCCTGTTGCTGCCACGTATAGTGCTACCATCATTTAAATAAGTAGTGGGATATAACATAAAAGTACAAAACAAAAAATTAATAATTAATGTAGTAAGCTTACAGTTATGAACAGATCACAACCTGCAACTATTGCTGCAGTAGTAGTAGTTATCGTTATGTTAATTACAGTTACCTTCCTGGTTAGCAGAGAATCTTTGCAAGAAGCAAAAGATTACCCTATAACTCCTTTACAAGCTCAGTTGATTGTGCTAAATGATAGTAATGTATCTTTGTACTATAAAAATTATTTCCATGTGGAGGATTGGAGAGTTAACAGAACCACTATTGTTGATGGAAAAATCCCTGACATGAACGGTACATATATCAAACCCGAAGAAGATGTATGGAAAGTTGAAATAATGGAAAGAAGCTGTGCATGTTTTGGTATAAAGCCAATTTATGTAATTGAGGGTTATGTATCAACTCAGACGGGGAATATCTTCAATATATCCACAAAAAAAGTTATGGAAACTTCATATGATGCATCCACTTGCGCTTCCACACAATGCCACTAAAGCGACATTATATATAATTTTAAGTTTCTTATTGTTGTCAGTTTCTGTGGACATTGCAGTCTGCTCACAAAATGTAACATCTTCTACACCAGTTCTTTTTTTTTATGAGGAGGGCTGTCTGAAATGTCAGCAGGCTTTGCCCGTAATAGAAGATATAACTAATACCTATGGAAATAACTTTACCTCTCATGAGATAATTTCTTCATTCGGTCTTGCCCGCATGTATGGTATATCTGTTGTTCCTGCAGTTGTAGTTAACAATAGCATAATTATTACATATTATGATTATCAGGGAAATCTTACTCTTCTTAGGGAATTACTCACTATAGCTATTGCTAGATCTGAAAATCAAACTATCAATATGTCAGAGCATAATCTAAGCAAAATATCTACAGATAATAATGTAACTATATCCACAAATAACAGAGACAAAATAAACGGACTTTCACCCTATTTGGTTTTTCTTGCAGGTCTGTTTGCCGGTTTTAATCCATGTATCCTTGCTGTAATGGCTTTTCTGGCAACTCTTATACTCTCATCCAGTGAGGGACATAAAGGAATATTCAAAATGATATCAGGTTTCTGCACTGGTATTTTTTTCACATATATGTTAGTAGGTCTTAGCATCCTTGGAACCATACAAATGTTACCATCTCTTAAAAGCATAATAACAACAACGATGGTAGTGCTGATCTTCATACTTGGCTGCTGGCAAATTTATGATGCTTATCACCTTAAAAAAAAATCCAGATCAACATTTCAGACACCAAAAGCTCTTATCAAGTTACTTGAAAAAACAAGTAAGGGTAATATCTTTCTGTTGTCTTTTGTTTCAGGAGGAATTTTCTCGCTTGTGAAAGCACCCTGTGTAGGTGGTATATACTTTTCTATTCTGGA
>JACIVZ010000077.1 GCA_014361205.1 Methanomethylovorans sp.
GAAATGCTCGTAAAATCACTATCATTCAGTTTAATTCCGCAAAAACAACCAATTTATAGGAGTACATTTGAAAATATTCAGGGCATAGAAAATTGTATGATTAACGAGGTTTTCTACAGAGCCAAAATTAGAAAAACTTATATAGAGGTGGACAATGGTTTAAATTGTGGTAGGTGTGAAAATTAAAAATCGTTTGACGAAAATAGCTGTTGTTTTAGCAACTTATCTGCTCATGATTATTGCGTTAGTATTGGTTTCTGGAATCATGGTATAATGAATCTGCTAAAATGAACCTATTAAAAATACCTGCAAAAGAATATTATTTACAAAACTTAGTCAGGTTAAAAAAAATTTAATATCGCTTAATCAGTTGTATCCAGTTCAGAGCATAAATCAGATAGCAACTCTGCTCTGAACTGGAATTCCCAATTTCATCCTTTTGTTTTTCCCGTGCATTATTATTGCATGTACCAAAGGAGGTTCTTTTTCCACTATGTGGAACTTTGAGATGCAAATAAAAATGGTAATTACTCATATTTAATAACTTCCATATTAAATATTTACTGAATTAACTAAAATTTAATCATTCCATAGATTTCATGTTACCAATATACTGTTAAAGCATCAATAAAATTTACTGATAGATAATTTGTTATTGAAATTTGAAAAAACAACTATTGCTATTTTTATTTTAGGCGATGCATGTATCTATGTGAATAAACAAACATATTGCAATAAACAAATTAATCGTATAAAAATAATCATCTCATACCCTTAAAGGAGATAGAGATTCTTGATAGAACTTCGGTTTTATAGGATTTATGATATTGGCTGGGAGATAGATCTTGATTTGCTTGAAAAAGAACTTGCAGAAAGTTTCCATATCGACAGAACAAGTTTTCTGCGCATAAAACCCAAATCCATTGTAATGGATGGGCTTCCTCTTTCGATAAGGATGGGAAGCACAACTGTTGAAAAAGCAAGTATGACTTTTGAATTCAGTGTGTATGCACGAATCTTTGATATTGGAGTCATCAGCCTATGTCTTGTGTATGATGACGATAAAGGCGATTACAAAAATCTTGAAGAAATTGCTTTTCTTTTTGCTGAACAGGAGGGATTAGAAAAACATTTTGTATTATATTTAAACGAACTGTGTCCTGTTATTAAACCTTATGTAAGAAATTTCTCTGTTAATCCTGAATTTTTCGAAGATTATACAATATATATAATGGATCATCTGGATACCTCTATTGACCCAGTTATGTTGCTTGCAGGTGAAAAAAAGGATTTTTCTTCTCAGATGAGAGAAGAGATTTTAAAGAGTACCCAAAGCTATACAAAAGAAGATCGGGCCATTCTCTCATGGGACTCTGCATTTTTATGTGATCCTGAGGTTCCCATAGATCTGTGCGATCTCATAGAATTTGCAAATGTGTTGGTGCTGGAACTTCGGCACTATGATCAGGAGCTTAGTCGCCAGATGGCAAAAATGTATGAGGATATATTACTTGCCGACAAACTTCCAGAATTCCGCAGAAGACGTCGATATCGTATAATTATGTCACATCTGATGCAAACAAACACAGATATTTGTGAAGTGATTGAAAAAATAAACAATCTTATTAAAGTTACAGAAGATGTTTACTATGCACGTGTCTATGCAACGATGCTCAAAGTGTTGCGTAGCAACCAGTGGAGTGAAAGTGTCAGCCACAAAATTTCGGTCATACAAAATAACTATTCAATGTTATCTGATGAAGTTCGTACTCAGCACTCTAATTTCCTTGAGTGGATTATCATAATACTCATTGCTATTGAAATTGTTATGACAATTGTAGAGAAATTATTATCAACAATTCTGTAAATACAGAAATAGCGAAGAATAATCTCCCTGAAAGAGTTATTCAAAAGACACTATGAATGTATAAAATGTATTTTGCGTTTTTAGGAATCTAAATAATAAAATGTTACAGGTTTTGTTCAACCTGCAACATAAGAGAAAAAACTATTTAGTTGCTGACTTCAGCAAATGCGAACTTACGCATGACTTTTGTGACCTTTATAGTTATTTCATCGCCAACAGAAGTGCCTGGCACAAAGATGACAAAACCGCTTACTCTTGCAATGCCATCTCCTTCCCTTGCAATATCTTCTATCTTAACTTCATATTCTTTTCCAGCATCCACTGGTGCAGTTGGTTCATTTCCGAACAAATAATTCACGTCCTTATATTAGCTTCAAAGACCAACTCTAACAAAAACATAACGGAAAAACAGCACATACAAAAAGTACCACTCGTTAATGTCAATACGTTTATTAACAGTTTTTATCTTAAAGCGAAGATAACATGCGTTTATTACATAAGTAGTTTTCGTTCAAAATACGATTATCCTTAATTGATGACAGTTGGATATCCAATTTTATTTAATTGCCTGGCTGAAAAGCTTTGCATATAGCTTCCCGATCTACCATCATACTTTTCTTCTTTTTACACTTGCCATTATTATAAAAATTACATGTACCGCAACAAAATTCTTTACTTCCAAGCATGGAAGCTACTTTAATCTTCTGTTCATCTGTTATTCCAAAATATCTTCGATGTTTATAGACATGCCAATTCTTATAGTACATCATATGTGCAAGTATGGGTATTGTGGGAGGATTCCATGAAGTGTATCTTTTCTCTTTTTTTAAATTTCCATATACTGCCTGCTTTTCTCTTTCAGCCTGAATTCTGTATTTTTCATCGACTATGTCCTGAAGCTCATTTTTAATTGCCTGTGCCTGTAAATTATCGGAATCAAAAGTTAAGGCTTTATTAAGATAATTGAGTGCAGCCTCATATTGTTTCAATTTTTTTAATGCTATACTTTTATTGAAATAAATAGGAAACAGATTTTTCACTTTTCCAGAATCAATCACTGCATCAAAGAATCTGACTGCTTCTCTATAATCTCCCTTTTGGTATGAAAGAAGACCCATTTTATTAAGAGCAGACGGATTTGTTGGTTCCAGTTCCAGAGCCATCCTGTAATAGTGTTCTTTTTTCAGAGATTCTGTTTCTGTGTCTCCCATAAACAAATATTTACGGACAGCGACAGATATTTCATTTTTAGTAGCTACCTTTTTAAAGTTCATTTTAAAGCTGCCTTTCATCTATTCAAGTAATAGAATACCAATGCACTTGATGTTTGATGGATCACAGAAAACAAGTTTTTTACCTATTTTCTTCATAATGTTTATCAGATTGATACCAACGGCTTCAGGAGGAAATCTGTAAAATTCTGGTTTTATACATTTTTCTACACATGTATCGCACTCATTGCATGCACCTGGTCTGAGCAGGTGAGCATATGTAAAACCTTGCCTGAAAGCAAGGTATTCTAATTCCAGCATTTTATGAAATGACTCTCGCCGGAAATAAGACCATGCCTTCAAAACATCGGTCTCATTCGACATATCCTCCTGTTTAATAAGCAGTAGAGCTCTATTATATTCTGCAAGGATCTTTCTAAATTCATCCACACCCATTATATAAGGAGGACATGTTAAACGTTTACCATAGCTTCTGCATCCATATATACACTTAAGTCTTACTCGATATTCAACAGGTATATCTTTAGTTTCCAATAAATAGGCTTGCAGACCAAGTTCCAAAGCTTTTTTAATAACTATATTCTGATTCTCATCCATAATCACAAAATTCCGGACTTCAGCCTTCAGTAAAAATGACTTTAACTTCTTTTACATCCCTCAGTGATTCAAGCTTTTCTATCAAATCCTCTTTTATGGCATTTGCAAACTGATGGCTTGAAGGCAGATCAAGGACTACTCTGATGATGCCCTCTTTAACTTCTATTTTGGTGACCAGTTCTGTTCTTACTATGTCAAGCCCTGCCATGGGATTCATAACGTGTTTGAGCCTGTTTCTCACAACTTCTTCTGTTGTCTGTTCTTGCTCATGTATAAGACCATGCTTTTCTTCATAATCTCGTATCGCAGACCTAAGGCCCTCAACAGCCAGTACTGAACAATGTCTTTTTACAGGTGGTAATCCTCCCAATTCATCGGTAGCTTCTTGCCATGTGATTTTTTTTGCATCCGCTATTGTCTTTCCTTTAGCCATTTCGGTAATGATGGATGCAGTGGCAATGTTAGAAGCACATCCATAGGATTCGAATTTAATATCTTCTATAACAGTTGTCTGGGGATTTACTTTCAAGTATACAGCAACCATATCTCCACAGGCAGGACTTCCTTCAAGCCCCTTTCCATCTGGATTTTCCAGCCTCCCAACATTTTTAGGATTTCGAAAATGTTCTAATACCTTTTCAGTATAAGGAAACTTCATGATATTACCTCACTTTTTTTGATAGAGCGGACTTATCTCTCTAAGTCTTTCCACGATCTGTTTCAAAGCACTTATTACTGCATCCACATCTTCTATAGTATTATATCTACCGAAACTGAATCTAAGGGAACCATGAGCTCTTTCATGATCGCCGCCGATTCCCAGAATTACATGACTTGCTTCCAACGATCGGCTAAAACATGCTGATCCTGTGCTCACTGCAAAACCTCGCATATCCAGATGTAATGTCATAGATTCACCTTCCACATAATGGAATGTAAGGTTGGCATTCTGAGGTGTGCGGTAGGTTCGACTCCCATTAAGTGTGACATCAGGGATTTCTTCAAATGCTTTTCTAATAATATAATCACGCATATGTGCGAGTCTCGCATTTTCTTCAGGCGTGACAAGTTCCACAGCTTTTGCAAAACCTACTGCACTTGGTATATTTTCCAATCCTGCTCTTAGATTGAATTCCTGATAACCTCCATCCATCCACTTTTCAATGGGAGTGCCTTCCCTTATAAAAAGAGCACCTATCCCCTTTGGACCGTGTATAGTATGTGCGGATATTGTTATCAGATCTACAGGTATTTTCTTAATATCTAGCGGCACACGGGTAAATGTATGTGTTGCATCAGTATGGAAAAGTACATCCTTTTCATTGCATATATCTGCAATTTCATTGATATTCTGTAAGGTACCTATTTCCTGATTTGCATGCTGGATTGAGACCAGAGCAGTCTCTTTGGTTATGAGGCTTTCAAGTTGCTCCAAGTCTGCAAAGCCTTCATTATCAACATTAAGATAATCTACTTTAAAGCCCTGTCTTTCCAGGCTCTTAGCAGTATTAAGCACAGGGAAATCCTCTATTCTGGATACTATAATATGCGAACCTTTTTTCTTTTTAAGAGCAGCTGCAACCCCTTTAATAGCCATATTACTTGACTCTGTATCACCTGAGGTGAAAACCAGCTCTTCTGGTGATGCACCAAGTTTTTTAGATATTGTTTCTCTGGCAGCCATAAGCCCTTCCTTTGCATCTATTCCCATAGAATAACCAAATTCTGAAGTTGCTACAGCATAAACATCAAAGAAATAGGGCTCCATAGCTTCAAGAACGCGTTCATCCAAGCGGGTACTAGCTGCATTATCCAGATATATTATCTTGTCGAACATATTCAATCTCCTTCAAATGAAAAGAGTGATACTGGCGTCTTTTGCTTCATGTATATAAGTACCTACAGCTCCGTATTCATCTATCCATTCTGTGTGCAATTCTTCTTTTCTTATACCCATGATTTCCATAGTCATTTCACAGGCTATGATTCTGCCGCCCAGTTCCTTGTAATCCTTCATAAGCTTTTCAAGAGAAGCCACATTAGCTTTCTGCATTCTTTTTTTTACTATCCATTTAACTAAACCCAACATATGCATCTTTGAAAGTGGACCTTTGTCAAGAGCACCTTTTTTAAGACGTTGCAAACCCCAGAAAGTGAAGTAAAGGGAAGCATCAAGTCCCATGGAAAGAGCACCATTACCTATGATCAGCGCACTATATATTTTATCCATATCCCCACTGTGTACTATAATTACAGCTTTGTTTCCCATTTTATCACTGCCTGCGTATCCTTATCTTCCATTCATTCTCTTTATCTTCCACTTCCAAGACATTAAGTCCTAAGGACTCACATGCCATAGGAATCTCCTTCTTTGATGCAGGATGTGTACCAAGTACTACTACCTCATCACCAGGAGAAGCTTTTCTAATTGCTTTGCGAAATTCCACAAGAGGCACAGGACAGGTCTGACCTCTTACATCTACTTCAATTGTGTTTATATACTCACCCCCTTTTTTCATAATTCACAATTGTTAATTAGTACTCATATTATAAAACCATATCAGAAACATGCTATATGACAAAACTATGCATTTCTATATGTTCATACTTTCCTCCTTTTCCTCCAAACACGTAGATGTCCATTTCAGAGTTTCGAAGCAATGCAAAAGCACCCCGATTATCTGCACCAATGTATTCTGGGGTAGAGAACAGAGACAAAAGTTTTTTGTCAAAATACCATCTGTATCCAGACATCAGTTGACTGTGAGCTCTTATCATCATTCTAAAATGATTCATTTCAAGGAAATCTTCAAGGACATCTTGGCCAAAGCAATGTATTCCAATTCCTCTTGGTGAAAAACCCATACCTTTATACTCCCAGGGATCGTTCCAGAGAAATTCAAATGAATTCTCCTTGTTTATAGTATTAATATCACAAGCACCTGGAATTCCACCATGTACACAGAAAACTCCTCCCTCAACAATTGCTGCGATGGGCATGTGTTCAAAGACAGAATTCACTTCTTCTAAAATTTCATCATTGCGACCGATTTCATCATAAAATCCATACCTTCTATTCATTTCTGAACTTTCATGATTTCCTCTAAGCAAAATAATGTTTTTAATATGCTTTTGTTTCATTTTAAATAAACTGGTAAGCACATCTACTGATGCATTACCTCTGTCAACATAATCTCCAAGAAACAGTAATTGTGGACATCTAAAGGATCTCCATCTGCATATGATATAGTCAAGAGCTTTTATATTGCCATGCAGATCACCTACTATCATGCAAGGTAACTTAATGTATATTACAGGTTTTTCCAGCACCATAATATTTTGCATAGTGGGTAATATTCCCAATAGCTTTGTAAGGGATGTTGACATACCCACCCCCCTTCTTAACAGAAATTAATACCTTTACTACTTATTGCTTTTATGCTCATTGTTTTTTTAGTGTTCTATTGATGTAGAGCAGTCCTACTATATTAATTAATATAATTACAATAGCACCCACTATATATCTGGGTTTCCAGTAATATGATTTATCTGAAACAGATGCATTCATATTAAAAACTACAACCTGATTAGAAGCAGGTTCTATTTCTTTCTGAAATATATAGGATTTATTATCTTCGACTATATACTTAACTGTATAATTTTTTTCATTATCAAGTCCCACGAACAGGTAATTATTGTCATTAGAAGCTGTTTGTATTATATTTCCATTTGTCCAGAGTTCGACTGTACCCGTTGATGGTCCTCTTACAGCCAAGGTTGTATATTTTTTTAAGGGAATCTGAGTACCTTGTGAATATTTTAAGCCATTAGGTAAGTTTAATATACCAAGAATTGTGGGAGCAATATCTTCCTGACCATATTCTTCATAGAACACATTTGCAGACACATCCTGTGCATGTACTATGAAAGGTATCATCTGGCTTTCATTCATTATTGCATATGTATCTGACTGATGTCCGCCTTTACTATTGGATGAAGTAAAGCCCATTCCGTGATCTGCTGTAAATACGAATGCAATGTTATGTTCTAGGCATGTCAGGTACAAGGGCATTATATCTTTATCCAGTCCGTGTATTGTGTTTATATAGCCGCTATATTTTCTGTAATGACCTGCTGCATCTATTGCTCCAATATTTACTGTCAGAATGTATTTCTGAGAAGGTGCCTCTTTAGACATATATTCAACTATCTCTGAAGCTGTGACCAATGCCCATCTATTATATGTATCATACCTTTCCTGTGAAGCTTGTTTTGACTTTTGCAGCTGGAGAGGCAGCATCAGGCTTTGCTCCTCCATGATCTTTTTTACATTTATACAAATGATATTATCTGAAACTGCTGATGAAAATTCCACTTTCATGTTTGGATTGTTCATGGAATTTGAAACATCATGGACCATAACATCATGTTCATCAGACATGCTGGAAAAGTCACCCTTTTCCATAATCCCGAATACCAGGTAATCATAATCATGGGCAACATCATAGATTGTGGACATTGGTATTTTTACTGTATCTGAAAGTGCCTTTGGGTCACCTGTGACAAGTACTGAATGGCCTGCTTCTGTGTATGTTTGGGGAGCTCTTACAACAGATACCTTAGCGCCGGATGCAGCTAACAATGATAGATTATAGAAAGGTGGCACTTCGAGCGGTTCACCCGCCAGAGAATAAGGTGTGTGTTCAGGATATATATAAGGTGCTCCTAAACCATCTACTATCACAATGACCATTCCTGCAGGGGTATGCACTGGTGAGACCATTACCTCTGTATATGCAACAGCATAATTCATCGGACATAAGCAGATAACAGAAAATATAAACAAAAAAAAGCAATTTTTTATTTTGTTTTTATTCATTAATATTGATATGAAGTTGAGCATGAGGTTTAATCGATTAATTAATATAATAAACTTTCTACTTTATTTAAGCATGAATGAGAAGTTATGTTTTGAAAAGAAACTACAATTTCCTAGCGGTAAACAGACTTTTTTTCATAAATATTGGGAAAAAAAGGCCAAGACTACAAAAGAAAAACACTGACCGAAATCCAAAATAAGGAATTAAAGAACCTGCGATAATTGGCATGAGTCCCATACCTGCATAGGTATATGTGTTAAATATTCCCATTAAGAGACCTTTGTTACTCTGCATGAAAGATACAGCTACAGGAAGGCCCACCATACCTATGCCTGATCCTATGCCTATGAGAATAAAACCATGTATCGGCTTATATACAGCAAGTGATGTACCCAATGCTGCGAGGATAAGTCCACTTCTGATCATAACATTATAATGGACGTGAAGTCTTCCTGCAACTATATTTGTTATCATTGAACTGGCATACATACTTGCAAGGGCAATGCCAAGTTCTGGTTTGCTCAAAACACCAGTACTATAATCAGGATAAAGGGCAAGTACAACTCCTGTAACACCAAAAAGCAAAAATGAACTTGACCAGACAATAAGATTATCTTTTCTGAAAGATATGCTTCTTATTTCTGAAATTAACGATGTTTGAGTTACCGACCTGCTGATTTTTCTATCTCTCACTTTTTTTGTATCTAATAGGTCTCTGATACCTATCAAAAGCAATAAAACCGAAAACACCGTGAAGAAAAAGATGCCTCCTTTGATATATTTCTGTGCAGCATAACCAGAGATTATAACGCCTGCTGCTAAACCGGCATTAAGAAGAAAATTAAACTCACCAAAGAATCGATTTTTTTCTTTGTATTCTGAAAGTAAGGAATAAGCTGATGGAAAAAAAGCTCCGCATGCTGTACCTTCTATCAATCTTGCAAGAGTAAGCAAGTAAGTATTTTTCACTCCAAGAAGCATTATTCCCGCCACTGAGGTAAGAAACATACTAAGAACAATAAATTCTTTTTTGCCATATTTATCAGAAAGAAGACCAAAAGGTAACATGGTAATTAAGGCACCAATAAAATATGCTGAGAACAGTAAAGAAGATAAAAAAGCACTATGAACTGTATGATCCAAGGATGCCAGTTCTGGCAGTACAGGGATGACAGCATTGGATAGTCCCATTATGAGGAATATTGTAATATATATTATGAATCTATCTTTTTTCATAGTGCTCAGACCTAAGCAGGATAAACCTAAAGCAGCAATGCACTCACAAGTAATAATTATTCCGCTGCTCTAACATAACCATAAGTTTTTGTATATTAAGATCAAAATTAAGATCTAACTCCACGAATACAGGAATACAATAAATAAACTGTTCGTGTTGAGATATACTGTACAATTTTAAATTTTATATACATTTGTAAACTTATTTTATCATGTATTTTTTATCATGTATTTCCGACTCTAATATATGTTGTATATA
>JACIVZ010000078.1 GCA_014361205.1 Methanomethylovorans sp.
GTATATTAATTCTACTATAATTTTGTTTTGTTACTTTTATAGTTCGCCGAATGATACAAGTATTTAAATGAACATATTAATATAATTTTCCCTGCTGCATTTTCCTTAAGTTATTCCTCTATAAGGATAGCACGTGCAGGAGCACCATCGCAACCTGTGATTTTTAATGGAAGACAAATAAATGTATATATACCTTCTTTCACTTCTTTAAAGTTGAGACATTCTATTATATTAACATCAGAAGAAAGGAGTTTTCTGTGCAGTGGCAGACCAACCATATTTTCTATGGAAAAAGCATCAATTCCTATTGTCTTGATTCCTTTTTTATATATCCAGAGAGCAATCTCCTCGTTTAAACAAAAGTTATCAGCAAATTTAACTGAATTGATAGCACCTGTTTTTAATAACAATATTTCTATTTCTTTTTCAGTTCCGAATCTATTCCAGACAATGTCCAAGTGTTCATCACGGATTGGGCTATCGATGTGACTTATGTCTATTAAAATTGCCCGACCAATGAAATTTTTGGGAGGCAGCATGTCTACTGACATCCCACCTTCAATAATGTGGGATGGTGCATCCACATGAGTCCCAGTATGACTTCCTACAGATATTGCAGAAAGAGCAAAACCATCTTCTTGGATAGAACAAATTTGCTCTATGACAGGCTTGGGGTCTCCTGGATATACGGGCATATCCGATTTTATATCTAAAGTTATGTCAATAACTTTTTTGCCTTTGAATATCATTGGTATTTTTCATCCACTATATTTTGAGAATTGTTAAGTATTTCTTCTGCCTGTTTAAGAGTAAGCCCCGCTCCCATAGCAACTTTAAGGGCTGTATCTCTTGTGATGAGATTTCCAGGACTATGTGTATCAGTATCCACTACACATTTCGCGCCAGCTTCAAAAGCTATCCTAGCTACATGTCCGTTTGTTCTGTTATGACCGTTTCTCGCTGTTATCTCAAGATAAACATTGTTTTCTGCTGCCTTCTCAGCTTCTTCAACGGTTATAAAACCAGGGTGCGCAAGAATGTCGATTTCTGGTATCTCCACAGCTGCATTATTTGTTCCTTCTGCCACAGGCTCCACACTTGTCTCACCATGCACTACTATTATTTCTGCACCCAGTTCTTTTGATAGGCGTGCCATTTTTTCTATCTTGGCAGGCGGCACATGTGTTATCTCTACCCCAGTCAGTACTTTTATATCCATTACTTCTTCTAAGTATTTTGCCTTACGGATATTTTTGAGGATATGTTCCACGTTGGTAAAATCTGCATGATCAGTTATTGCAATAGCTCTGTAGCCATGCATTACCGCTCTTCTAACAAGTTCACTTGGAATAAGCTCCCCATCACTGAACAAAGAATGTGTATGTAAATCAATCATAATGTCATCATTATTCTTTATTGTACTTAAAGATGAATATGAAATAAAGATTTATATCATCAATACTGATATGCAAATAATAACCATCAAATAATTGAAAATTGTATTTCAAGCTTAATTGAAGGAAGGATGAATCAATTGGCCGGAATCAGAAGAATGGTACTGGACGTTTTAAAACCACATCACCCATCAATCGTAGAATTTTCTAAGAAATTAAGTGTTCTGCCTGGAGTTTCTGGCGTAAATCTGAGTTTATATGAGGTTGATCAGCAAACAGAAACTATAAAAATAACTATTGAGGGGGATGATCTGGACTATGAAGAGATTAAACAGTCAATAGACGATCTGGGTGCGGTCATCCACAGTATTGATGAGATTGTAGCAGGTCACAAACTTGTAGAAGAGGTAGAAACACTGCAAGAGAGATAGTACTTTAAACATTTTCAACACCTTGTAACAACATCTGCGAAAGCAAAATTTGGTTTGACATCTTTTATTTTTATCATGACTTTTTCTCCTTTATTTGCTCCTTTGACAAAAATTACAAAATCTTGAATCTTAACCACACCATCACCATTTGAACCTTCACTGGTAATTTCCACATCAAATTCTTGGCCTTTTCTAACAGGTGCTTTTATGAAATTCTTTGCAACAACATATATCTCTGCACTCTGTGACCTCGATGCTACCGGCGAGAATGATTTTGTATAGGTGAAATTGTTACTTACTTCATCAAGATAATTTTTAAACAGGTCACCCTGAAAAACCTTCACTGTGAAATTTCCGCCTGGCTTGAGTATTTTGGCTGCACATTGCAGCGCAGATTTAGCCAGATCAACAGAACGCCCGTGATCATAGTTCCAGCTGCCTGAAAGGTTTGGAGCAGCATCACAAATAACCGTATCTGCTCCTTCTTCTCCTACTAATTTTAATATCTTATTGATAGTTGCCTCTGAAGTAATATCTCCTTTTATTGTCTCTACACCTTCAATTGGAGAAATTCTCTGCAAATCTACACCAATGACTTTTCCACCGGATAATTTTTTAGCTACTTCCAGCCAGCCACCTGGGGCTGCACCAAGATCCACCACGGTATCGCCTTCTTTGATAATTGAAAATTTCTGATTAATCTGTAATAGTTTGAAAGCAGCCCTTGATCTGTAGCCTTCTTCTTTTGCACGCCAGTAATATATATCTCTTCGATCTCTTGCCATTAAATCCTGCCTATTTATTTAATTTTGTTTGTTCTATTTTTTGACTTATTTTCATCAATTGATTGGATATATTTTTAAATTTTCCAGGAAGCCATGAATCATAGTCATAATAAAGATTCAACAAGTCACTATAAAATGCTTCTATTTTATGTATATCTTCTTTTCCGCTATCAACATCTCCTATTTTTTTCTCAAGCTCCCGTATTCTTTTTTTGAAGTCTTTCAACAATTTTTTTTCAATATTATCCATATTCACTTTTCTCGGAGAGAGCTTCAGAATATCAATAACCTCGCTAAGTTCAGGTGGTATTTCTGGAAACGCATTTGGACCAGTGATGAAAAATATATTTGTATCAATTTTCGCCTCTTCAACATCTTCTGCAAAGACAGACTCAAGAAGATGTTCCTCTAAAGCCTGGGAGCATAGTTGTTGGAGTTCATCAATAGGATGTATCTTACAACCTCTTAATTCAGAGATTTCCTTATCTATTGCACATATTTCCTCAAAGGTAACAGCAACCAGCACATTGACTATACCCGTAAGTTCAGCATCCGATATCATATGATCATACATGGAAGGTAAGATATAGCATAAATAAGTAAGGATAATAAATGTACCTACAATTATATTTTCTGCAAGCAATAGATATAAGGATCAAATCTGAAACAAATTTTAAATAAACTCTGAAAGAATGATTTTTAAGTGTGAATAGATAAAAAAAGTGAAGAGCAGATGAATACAGCCTTTCACTTTATTCTATATATATAGCTGGCCGCATGGGGACAGCAAATTTGGATTTGTTCTCAGGATCATAAGAGGGATCATCTGCACTGTAAATTTCTACAGGACAACCAAATTCTTTCTCAAAAAAGATCTTATTTTCCCTCAGGATTTCAAGCTCATCCAGTTCGTAACCAGCAAACATTTCCAAACGTTCCATTTTCATACTATTGATATCAGAAACAATTTTCTGTACGAACTTTGGGATATCCTTTCCGTAAGTCCTGTTTGCAGGATCTGACATAAGTTTCTTTATAAGAACACCGCCGTTAAGTTCGTTTTCACTCTGCATTTTCAAAGCTGTCTGGAAAATTCTTTTTTTCCATGTTGGAGATGTATACAGCACTACTTTTTTTGGTGTCATTTTTGTGACCTTTATAATTTCTTCAATATCCTCAAGGGTGTTGTCTACAAGTTCCTCTGCAAGTTCCGCATTTTTATCAATTAATTCTGGATTAAAGATTGGATAGGGTGCAAGAGATACAATATCATCACCCCTATGTCCCATAGCATGCCAGATTTCTTCACATACATGCGGAATAAACGGTGCCATCAGACGTACCCATGTATCCAGTATGTCATAGAGCAGGTTACTACCACCTCTTTTCTGATACCATTTTATATCATTGAGCAAGAGGTAGAATGCATTTTGCAGGGCACTGCGCGTCCTTAAAGCTAACATATCCTTATTTGTTTCTCTGATACGTTGTTGCAGGCGGCTGAGCATCCATTTATCAATTAACTTTAGTTCGCCACACATACCGCATACTGCACCGGCTTCAATGATTTCTCTGGCAAATGAATAAAATCTTTCAACCTGTTTTTTTGCAGCTTCTACGCCACTGTTCCTCCAGTCAGCATCCTGTGTCTGTTCAGCACTTGAAAGAATATACAGACGACTAATGTCAGCACCATACTTGTTCACTGCCGTTCTCAAAGTGAGCAGAGGGCCTTTCGACTTACTCATTTTTTGTCCTTCCAGGGATACAAAACCATTGACTGCAATAGACCGGGGCCATTTGTCTTCCTCAAATATAGCCACATGATGGAAAAGGAAGAAAAGAAGATGATTGGGCACTAAGTCCTTGCCTGAAGATCTAAGGTCTACAGGATACCAATAGTCCATATCTTTTTTCATTTGAGCTATTAATTCTTCGTCAAGACCTGTATCTGCAGCAGTTTTCTGCAAACTGCCTTTACCAAGGAGAACGTAATCAAACAATTTAGGAGTAAGATGTTCAGGTCCGATACCACGTGCAAAGAATTTGTTTGTTATATAGTAAGTCATATATATTGTGGAATCACCAAGAGACTCAATCAGCCACTGATTATCAAAAGGCAAATGTGTGCCAAGTCCCTTTTTCCTTGCACAGGCTTTATCTTTAAGCCAGTCAACCTTATTATTGAATTCCACTCTGTATTCTTCAGGAATAATGTCCATTTTCTCTATACATCTGTATACCTTATCTTTCCATTCAGGATTAGAATAGTTAAGGAACCACTGTCCTTCAACCATATTTACGACACAGGGAGTTCCACAGCGGCAGACAACCGGTTCACTGAACTCGTAGAATACTTCTCCAATTCCTTGATTTATAAGATCCTTTGTAAGCACCTCTTTTATCTTGGAAACTGCCATACCGGCATACTTTCCTGTATTTTCTTTCAGCACACCTCCATGAAATTCTCTTCTATAAACAATCTTTGTAGCCTCTTCAGCTTTCGGATCGTTCTGGTCTTTTACACCAAGCTGTTGCACGGCTTCTACAGCGGGATATTCTCCAAATTCTTTTGCTTCTATCAGGGAAATCAATTTTATATTACGTAGATCTTCTTTTATTCCATAGTTTGAAAGGTCCTGACCATAAAGATCTTTAAGTGCAAGATAGTCAAATGGCGCATGTGCAGGCACACTCATTACAATCCCGCTTCCATTTTCTCCCTTTACAAAAGAAGCAGGTAATGTAATAACATAATTACCTGTAAGGGGATTCTTTACTTTGATACCTATCAAAGATGCAGCCGGCACATTTTCTATAAATTCTATTTTTCTATCAGTGAATGTAAGTTTATTGTAAGCTTCCCTACTGACTATCCATTCCTCTTTTTTTCCATTCTTTTCCACTTTTATCTTCACATGCTCTATATCGGGATTTATCCACAGATTTGTTACACCAAAAATAGTCTCTGGACGCAGTGTTGCACAAGGTAGTATTATACCATTATATTCAAATTTGATAAGAGTATAATCCACAATGGTTGCTTCCTCACCATGCAGAATATCATGATCTTCAACTGGATTATTATCGTTAGGGCACCATTTTACAGGATGTGAACCTTTCACTATCAATCCCTTTTCATACAAGAGATTAAACTGCCATTCAATGAATTTTTTATATGTTGGGTCAGTGGTGGTGAACTTGCGTCTCCAGTCTATAGAATAACCTATTGAACGCATATCCTTTTCAGCTTCTTTGCTGAAGTATTCCACAATTCTCTCAGGAGTTACAAGAGTATCTAAAATATCAATGGGAATTCCATGTAATTCTGAATAAACTTTCATGGTCTGTGGATCGCGGTTGGCAATTAATTCTGCAAGACCCACTATGGGTGTTCCGGTAACATGGAAACCCATTGGAAAAAGCACGTTATATCCTTGCATCCTTTTATATCGTGCTATTACATCTCCTATTGTGAAAGTACGTGTATGTCCAGCATGTAAATTACCGTTGAGATATGGATAAGGTATCGTTATAAAAAATTTCTCTCTCTCATCAGGCTCAGGCTGGAAGACCTTTGTATCATCCCATATCTTCTGCCATTTTTGTTCTATCTCGCACGGTATATAATCCTGTTCCATAGTTACGCCTTTCCGATAACATGTTATTTCTGCATTTATTCAACAATTATCTCAGGAACCATTTAATGCTCCTTATATCTGTTAATTAACACCTAAATAACTTCCATCCACATAAAGTCTACTCTTTGAGAGATCATGCAACTTTGCAATTATACCGTTATACTTATTCTCAAAGAATTTAATCTAACTTTATGCATTTTGAATTTCTAAGCGGTTTTATATATATAGAAAATCTAAAAGGCTTTCTTGAGAAAATAACCGAGATTTCAGAGTCAAGTGGCTGCACTATCCAATGTCTTAATGCAGATCTTGTAGCAGGTGAAAAACACTTGCTTTTTGCGGTGACAAAAGCTCTTAGAGCATTTGATCAAGGAAAAAATGCTGCTAAGGATATGGGCATTGAAATAATGCGGTATGCATCAGGAAAACGTCAGATAGAAGAAGCCTTCTCTATGGGTGTCCACGAAGGTCTGAATAATATTGTTTTTATTATAATAGGTGAAATGCAGGCAGTATCTTCCTGTATGGACATACTAAAGAAAATGATTAACACACATGATGTTATATCATATCTCCCATTCAAGAGAGAAAAAATAATGGAGCAGTTTGAGATTACTGCAGAGGAATTAGCGGTTGTTGGTGAACAAATGATCCCTGCACTTGTTATAGAGCGTGTGGCACTTGTAGACATATTGAAGTGATCTCTACGAAATGGTAATATATGACTGAACCGTAAATTTGTTATTATCAGATAAAATTATATGAGATTTCAGGGTTTAATGCAGAAGAGTTTAGGAGAGTTCAAATCCATGTCAAATAAGAAAACAGCAGAAGAAATGATTAAATGCGCAGGTCCTATAGAATGTGCCCTCTTGCCAAAACTTCTTCATGTTACCGAAGCTGCTGCCATAGCAGCGTCTTATCAAATAGGCAGAGGAGATAAGCATTACGCTGACCAGGTTTCAGTTGAAGCCATGCGCAGAACTCTCAATACTCTTGATATGAAAGGAATTATAAAAATCGGTGAAGGGGAAAGAGATGAGGCCCCAATGCTTTATATAGGTGAAAAGGTGGGAACATGGAAAGGCGATCTTGAAGTAGATATCGCTGTAGATCCTTTGGAAGGTACCAACTTGGCGGCAAATGGTACTCCAGGTGCTATTTCTGTAATGGCAATGGCTGAAAGAGGGGGTCTTTTCCATGGACCTGATATCTATATGGATAAAATAGTAGTGGGACCACAAGTTGTCAGATATGAAAAAACACACCCCAAAGAAAGAATAGACCTTGATGCTCCTGTTCTTCATAATTTGCAAATAGTAGCAAGGGCACTTAATCGCAATATTGATGAGCTGGTTGTCGTAATCCTTGACAGACCAAGACATGAAGCAAAAATAAACGAAATCAGAGCTTCTGGTGCAAGAGTTAACCTGATAACTGATGGGGATTTAATGCCAGGAGTCGCTACAGCTATTCGTGGTTCAGGTGTGCATGTGGTAATGGGTGCAGGCGGTTCCGGAGAGGCAGTACTTACTGCGGCTGCTATCAAAATATTAGGTGGTAAAATACTTGCCAGGCTCGTGTTACCCTCTGTTGCAAATGGAAAATCTGAGGAAGCTATAGCAAAGGAAAAAGCAGAGAAAATGCCAAGGCTGGAAAAGATGGGTATCACTGAAAAGAACATGAATGATGTGCTTGATACAAACAAGCTGGTTCCAGGAGAAGATGTTATCTTTTCTGCAACCGGCGTAACTCCGGGATCTCTTCTTAGAGGCGTAAACCTCTTTGGAGAGGGTGATTCAAGAGTGCATAGCCTGACTATGGGAAGTTCAGGTGTTGTTAAGTTTACGGATACAATATATATTCATGATAAAGAGGCTACACCTCTGCGTTTCGTTTAAGATGAGAGTACACATATCTACATTTGGTTGTTCGGCAAATCAGGCCTCTTCAGAGGTCATGATGGCAACCATCAAGAAACTGGGACATGAGCTCGTATCTGAGAAGCATGCAGATGTAGTAGTGCTTAATACGTGTACTGTAAAGTATTCCACTGAACAGAAAATTCTGCATAAGATCAAAAGACTTGGTGAAAAAGGTATAGAAGTTATAGTTTGCGGATGTATGCCTGAAGTTCAGCTTGAAGAAATCATCCAGCACAATCCTGATGCTCATGTACTGGGAGTGAATTCCATCTCAAGGATTGGAGAAGTCTTAAATTTTATTGCCAATCCGGCAATTTCGTCTCATAATACATCCCGACAAGCCATACATGTGTTTTCTCATGAACCAGCAGGTTTTATCAATGTACCAAGGTTGAGATTCAATTCCAATATACATATCTGCCAGCTCTCTCAGGGGTGTAATAATGCATGTTCCTATTGTATAGTACGGTTTGTAAGAGGTCCTCTTAAATCTTTTCACCCAGACTCCATTGTGGAAGATATAAAGCAAGGGATAGCTGAAGGTTGCAGGGAAATATGGCTTACTTCACAGGACAATGCCCAATACGGCATGGATATAGGTATCAGCCTCCCTAAGCTTCTTGAAAGAATATGCGAAATACCAGGGGATTTTAAGATTCGTATAGGTATGATGAATCCTTTTTCAGTGCTTCCAATAATTGAAGAATTATTGGATGTTTATGAAAATGACAAGATATACAAGTTAATTCATTTACCTGTCCAGTCAGCATCCAATGATGTGCTGGAAAGGATGAACAGATTACATTCCATTGAAGAAGCAAATCAAATAATAAAAAGTTTTAGGGATCGTTTTAGCGACTTAACCCTGTTTACAGATATCATCGTAGGTTTCCCGGGAGAAAAAGATAGCGATTTCCTGAAAACAGTTGAATGGGTGAGAGAATACAGACCTGAAAAAGTGAATATTTCCAGATATACCCCCCGTCCTCATACAAAGGCTCTTGAATATAGAAACATTGATTCGCGCATCGTTTCACAACGCTCCAACGAACTGCATAATGTATGCGAAGAAGTCAAAATAGATATCAGAAAGAAAATGATAGGATGGGAAGGCAAAGTGTTTATTTCCAAAGAAGCAAAGGTAAAAGGCCTCATGGCCCGCACCGCATCCTATAAACCCGTTGTCATTCCAGAATCATGTGCTGTTGCAGGAAGTTTTTGCAAAGTGAAAATCTTGGATGCAACTCCCGGCTATTTCATAGGAAAAATAATTACTTAAGTAAGTCGAATACATAAATTATTTTTTAAATAAGTTTAATACATAAATTATTTTCAATTTCAAAGCCGACAAAAAGATATATAACAGGAAATAACTATGTTTAATCCACAAATGTGAATTTAGTATATTCAAAAATGAATAGGAAATTTCATATAATGTGGTGGGATGAAAATAGGTTCTATTGAAAAATACCAATCTCTTTTCATATTAGGAGCAGTAGGTATTGGATTAATTCTTGGACAAATTACCATTATACAAAATTATGCGGCTCTTTTCATTGTCCCTTTTCTGATAGTCATGCTATATGGAATCTTTTTACAGGTTCCTCTTAATCAACTGAGGAATTCTTTTAGGAACTGGAAGTTTGCTGCCATAAGCGGAAGTATAAATTTCATATTTAATCCACTGTTTGCTTTTATCCTTGGATATTTATTTTTGAGGGATATTCCTGCCTTATGGATAGGTTTTATTATGCTGATGGTAACTCCCTGTACTGACTGGTATCTGGTTTTTACAGGCATTGCACACGGTAATGTTCCACTTTCTGCATCCATTCT
>JACIVZ010000079.1 GCA_014361205.1 Methanomethylovorans sp.
AATGATACAAGGCATGCGGCTACCGGGATTCGAACCCGGGTTCTAGGCTTGGGAAGCCCAGGTCATAACCACTAAACCACAGCCGCATTATGAAAAAGATATGATTCATATTACTTCTTTGATTATAGAGTTTGTGGTAAGCCAGCAGACAGTGTTTCAGGTATTAATATAAAATTCCTGTAGCATAATTGACATGAGACGATCCCTCAAGATAGCCCTGTCCTCATAGACTGTTTTGAACTCCACAGTAATCTTAACCCCATCACTGTCACTGTTAAGATAAAATGTGGCATCAGTACCTCTTAATGTACTGCCTTTTTCTCTTACTCTCTCAAGTCTTTCCATTATATCTGTTGGTACGCTTTTCAAGTAAAAATCAAATGTATAAAAAAACTTGCCATGTCCATAGTTACGAATAGGCTTTTCAAGAAAGATCTTATTGGGTATCTTGGTGTAGTCTGCATACGTATCAGGAGATGCATCCACAACCACATAGAACATACCAATATGCTTGACTTGTCCTTCCTGATCAGCTACATTTATGTAATCACCAATTTTAAAAGGTTTTTTTGTTAACAGCATGAACCATATTATATAGGAAAGCACCACATCCCGGATAGCAAAGGCAAAACCTGTAGCTGTCAAACCCAAAAATAGGGCTACGTTCTGCATGCCAATACCCATATGCAAGAAAACGATTACTGTAGCAAGCATATATACTAAAAAAATGTATAACTTGCTTAGCAGAATCCTCTCTTCCGGCTGTCCTATAAATTCAAACTTGTCTATAATAAAATTAATGGAAAGTCTAATAAAGAGTGTGGCTAATCCATAAGAAATCAAAACCACGATTATACCTTCCAGTATCTTCATCAATGTTTCAGGAACTGGAAAAATCTCCTGTCTTCCTGCAACATCAATAGCAATGATAGGAAGCATCACTATCAAAAAGAACAATATTGTTTTATTGAGCTGTTCGTGAGAAAATCTACTCTTTACCTTCTTGAACTTCTCTCTGGAAGGGCGGAGGATTGAATCTTTAACCATTAGTAAACACTCAAGGAGATATATAGTGTATCATTAATATATAATTATATTTTTATGTCAAAAAAATGACCGCAACAGTTTTAATAATTAATTTACAGCTTAAGTTTTGTACTTATCAATAATATTCTGGAAAGAATCCAAAACATATTGCAGATTTTCTCTGCCCACCTGAAAAGTACTCAGTTTGAAGTATTTGGTAAGCCCTGATTTAATACCATGTATATTACGCTCTTTGAGCTCTTTATAAAGGAAATATCTTCCCTTTTTTGCCTTCTGGGAAATTTCATATAAAACTGGTGCTTCAAAGAACATGAGATCATGGTTATGTGGTTTCTGCCCTTTCTGGATAATACCCATATCTTCCATCTTAGCCGCGAACCAGCGGGCATTCTCTACTTCCTGATCCCATTTATTCACCCGCTCTACTACATATGGGAAAGAAGCCATCATGGTCATAATAGTGGCACCTCTTGCAGTGCATCCCAAAAGTTCGATTTCCTTGTTTTTGTTAGTTGGTGACTTCCTGAATACAATGTCGGCATATTCTTCACTGACACCCAAGAGCCCGATGGGACCCGATGAGGCCATTGATTTGTGACCGCTGCCTGCTACAAAGTCAGCACCCAGCTTTTTTGCATCAACTGGCATCCTTCCCACAGCATATGCTCCGTTAAGCAACATTGGGACATCATAATCATGGCAGATCTTAGATATACGCTTTACGTCAGCGATATTACCATAATTCCCATCCGGATAAGTTAGCATAGCCAATGCAGGTGTTTTTCCGGTTGTTTTTATTACTTCCTCAATAGCAGAAGCATATAACTCCGCCTCAGTCATATATTCAGGACTGCCGTTATGTGGTACTTTCTTTATGTTAAGCCGTGCACGCTGAGCAGCAACAACAGATGAATAATGAGCAAGTTCATCCATTACCACATAGTCTCCTTCCATGGCAATGGAATGCATTACCGCAAACTTTGATTCCCTTGCTCCGTGTGTGATCCTCACAGCATCTATATTCAGAAATTCTGGCAGAATGCCATGTACAAATTCATCTATTGGAGGTTTCTTGATGAGGTCCAATACCCCTCCACAGAAATCACATACTGAATATCCATCTCCCCATTCAAGCAAAGCATGCCTGGCCTCTTCAGTTAACTTACCTCCTGTCTGCAGAGGATCTATATTAATGGCATCCTTGGGTTCCCGAGGGATGAAACCGAACTTCTTCAATGCTGTGTCATCAAGTACCATTTATATGCCTTCTTTTTTCTTTGTTATTTCATCTATACAGTTTTTTCATCAGCCATGACATATTTTGTCCGAGGGTACGCATTGTATGGATGCCCTCCTCATCTTTATTGACATCACCCGGCGCACCTCCGATACCTATGTTCCAGTAACTTGAACCAGGTATTATCATCTGACTGATGGTAAAAAAATTGTTCATGGTAGCGAAAGCATGAAGTGAACCTGCCCTGCGTACTGATACAATAGATGTACCTACCTTGCGCTTGAACAGATCACCATTAGCTTTAGACACAAAACCAGCTCTGTCGATGAGAGCTTTCATTTCCGTCGTTATGTCGGTAAAGTACGTGGGAGAAGCCAGGATAATACCTTCTGCATCTATCATTTTTGCAATACAATCATTTACAAAATCATCGTTAAAAATACATTTTCTATCTTTGTTCTGGAAGCACTTCATGCATGCAGTACATCCAATAGTCTTCTTACCACCAATATGTACAAGCTCTGTTTCGATTCCTTCGTTTTCTAATTCCTCAAAAACATATTTTATGAGTGTTGCTGTGTTTCCTTCCTTTCTGGGACTCCCATTAAATGCCACAACTTTCATGATTAACGTCTCCACCTGATTAGTTGCTTACAAACAACTGATAATATACTTTATGTCTTAACAGTGAATACCCGTTATACAAACATAAAAAGAAATAAGTCAGTAAAATATTTAGATGTCCACAGCTTTACTAAAAACATTAATAAACTCATCACATTGCAAGGCAAGAGTTTCTGCAGCTTCTCTTACAACTACTATAGGATCTGTACCATCTGTTTTAATGTAAAGAATTGGTTCACTTATAGATACATGCTTCATATCATAAGAAGCCGTATGTACCCTTGAATCTTCAAGTAGCACAGATTTAAGCATATTAAGAAGAGTATGTGTCTCACCTTTTATCTCGAGGTGCATTTCATCTTCAGCCTTGTCGATAATTTTTATTTCCATGGATTTCACCCATACAAACTACATTTTGATATATATAATATTATATAATTCCTGTTCCATAATCAGATGACATTTTACGTTTCTCTACTCTTCCACATTCAGGGCATTTTAATTTATCATTGTCCTTGACCATAACAGTGCGACAATTAAAGCATTGTGCTTTCATCACACCAAGTTCCTTTTCTGCAGTACTAAGCCTCATATTCTCAGTATTCAAAACCTTTGCTTTAATAATATCACCGATAGCAAATTCATCATCCAGCCTCTTACAGTATGAATCTTTTACGTTTGATACGTGTACAGCAGCAGTTCCTACCTTTTGGAATTCACGTTCGCCTTCACCCTTTATGGCAGCTATTTCAACAAGTGCAACATTCTCTCTGATACCAATAATAGTGCCAACAACTATATTTCCAACTGCAATTGATGGCGGATATTTGGTAAGTGGCACAACAGAGATTACCCGCGCTTTTTTATCGATTTTCACAATTCCTGTAGAAGCCGCATGGATATCAGCAACATGCAGAAAAGTTCCATCGCCTGGACTAAACTCTTCAGTTGTACCAATAATATCACCAGGCATCACAAAAACCTTTTCATATTCATCCATATCATTCTCTTCTAGAATATTATTTTTATTCTTTTTAATTTTACTAGGTGTTTCATCTACAGCTTTATTTTCCTCAGTCACCTTTTGCCCGATTTCTTGAGAAAACTGTGCACTACCTGACCCTTCAACTGAGCCTTTTATCATTCTACGCGAAACTTTTTTTCTATTCCTTATCCGAATAAGAATCCCTCATGATCAAATTAGACTAATATTGAAATTAAATTTGTACGATCTGACATAAGTTTGCAAGACATATATTTTCCGCTATATAAAGCAGTTGCAAATATCAGCTGATTATGCACTGCCATTATATCGAAGTATTCTGTAAATTTCAACCTTAACCATTTCTACATCCTTTTTATGAAATTTAAATGTTCGTTTTACAGGAAAAACAGTTTCATACCACTCACTAATAACAGCAGGTTTTATGAAATTTTCAATGAATTTATGACTTCCAGAATTATGAATAGAATATATAACATCTGCAACCCTTAAGGCTGTTGACAGAAATGGCCTATCATTACCCTTGCACTGAGCTCCAAAAGGAGGATTCATTATTACCGTATCTGCATGTGGTAACACAGCTGAAATCTCACACTCCACAAATTCTACTTCAACACCCATCGTGGTAGCATTCTGACGTGCTATCTCCAAAGCATCAGGATCAATATCAAAACCCACAACTTTCTTAGCACCAAGAAGCTTTGCACCAATGGCAAGAATTCCAGTTCCGCACCCAAGGTCATATACTGTTCCTTGAAGATCATCATGCATGAATGCAAAATGCAAGACCTCAGCGGCAATTACAGCCGGTGTGGAGTATTGTTCAAGATTAACATCGGGTTTTTCGAATACTTTAACCTTTTCCAGTATCATCTCAAGTTTTCTCTGTTTCATAGTTTGACCTGCAGATTTCAGGCAGTGATCTCATCTAACACCAAATTTTCCCATTTTTTCTGGCCCAGCACTATCTCAAGTTCCGCTGGAGTAAGCATTGGTGCATTGAAACGGCCAACATCGTCAATGGCAATCCTTGGACATGCTGTATTCACAAAAGCATCCACTTTGAACTGAAGTAACTGATCAGGAGTCACAAGATCCATTATTATTATTTTAGCTTCTCTACTATATTTGCGTATCAATTCCTGCAACTTAAGTGCAAGTGCCATACGTTCCTGTCCAGGTTTAGAACATACAATAATTCCAAATAGAGTAGCATCCATTGCTTTTCCAATTACAGCACTACGTTGTTTCAATAGCTTTGAAGTTTCCACTTCTCTTACTTCATTTACAAAGGGATCAGCTATTAGCACTCTTTTCCCTGTAGATAAAGCCACTCCCATTGGATGAAAATTACCACTTCCTATATACAGATATTCATCACACAATTCGGCTCTTGCAGAAGAGAAGTTGCATCCCAGCACTTGGCCAGGATATGCTATTTTTGCATCTCCCTTTGAGATGATACAAATTTTTCCATGTGCTTGTAAGATTTCACACGCTAACTGAAGCTTATGGACATGCTGTACTGTTGTAATAAGGCCAATCCTCAGGCCTTTAAGCTTTTCCACAGACTTATTTACCACATCCTCAACTTTAGCATTGGATCTGACTTCAATAAAATAGACATTTTTTACATAACTGCTGTCATCAAGCATTGCATGTCCGAAATGGAACAAAATGTCTACCTTCTGTGCAAGATTAACATCCACATCGCATGCCCCATAGCATGGATTACCGGATATAATTATTTGTGCACCTGTGGCTTCTTCTATCTCATGGGCAATACCTGCCGCTCTTCTCTTAAAACCTTCCGGGAACTGTAAACCCACATTCTTCGCATCTGTATTCTTTATTACATTTATAATGCTTGATATCTGAAAATCAAATGCTTCATTATCTGCCAACCTGGTCCCCCACTAAATGTACACCATTCTCATCCACATCTATACGCACAAGTGTTGTCACTTTTATACCTTCTTCATGAAGCTTTTCAACGCCATCCCCCCGCTCTATAACAACAAAGATATCTACAATTGTGGCTCCAATATTCTTCAGCGCTTTTACGAGTGACAACAAAGTACCGCCTGTACTTATAACATCATCAATTATGAGTAGTCTGTCTCCCTTTTTTATTCCATTTATGTACAGTTCTCCTTTGGAATAGCCCGTGCTCTGGGAAAGAAGCACTTCACCTTCCAATTCATATTTCCTTTTACGGACAATTGCAAGGGGTATTTTTGTCATTAAAGATATTGTGGTAGCGAGCGGAATACCCATAGCTTCTATGGTAAGTATTTTATCTACGTCAAGATCTGCTCTCTCTACTATGTATTCTGCAATTTCCTCCAGAAGTTCTGCACTCAGTAATGGAACCCCATCAGAAACCGGATGGACAAAATAATAGTAATCTCCCCTTTTCACAATAGGGATAGATTTAAAGGACTGCCTTAACAAGTCTAACATTTGAAATACCTCATAAATTGCCAACATATATGTAGTATGACATATAAAAAGCGTTATAAAGGAAAATAAAATAATTGTTTAAAGTGATATTTTTTGTTATTTACATAACTGCAATCCCATATATTCAATTCTATATATTTAATACCATATATTCAATTTTATGTATCAATCTAAGTACTTGAAAGCATCTACTACAAAGCGAGCCAAAGAAATACTTTTTTCCACATTTTTCATCAGAGTATCAGTTATAAGTACTTTGCATGCAGCATTCTTCAGAGCAGAGATGCCATAATCATCTCTTTCGTCCAAGATGATAATGTCCAGAATATCTTTATAGCAATCTACAACCCCTGCCGAAGAGACCTCTAACCCTCTTGCAGCCATCAACTTGCCTGCTGGACCACTTACAGCTTCTTTTCCAATTATGGGACTTACTGCAACTACTTTTTTCTTTTTTAATATATCTTTCATACCCTTCAATGTAAGTATTGGACCTATGCTTGTAATAGGATTGCTGGGTCCTATTAGTACATTTTCTTCCTTTTCCAGTGCTTCAAGAACTGCTGGAGAAATGCAAGCTTTTTCAATACCTTCCTGAGACACTTCCACAACAGCAGGTTTACCCTGTTCCTTTACCCAGAACTCCTGAAAATGCATTTTTGCAGTAGATGTTGTGATTAATGTACTTACAGGATCATCGGACATTGGCAGTATTTTTGAGCGAATACCTAAAGCTTTTGAAATTATTTGAGTTGCTTCTGTGAGAGAATAACCTGTCCTTAAAAGATCAGACCGCATTATATTTACAGCACGATCCTGATCACCTAGTTTCAATATCTCATTATGTCCCAGAGATCTGAGAAATTCATAGGTTATAAAAGTGTCATTTTTAATGCCCCACCACTTATCAGTATCAAGTTTTCCGGAAAACAGATATAAAACTGTATCAATATCCGGTGTTACGAGATTGCCTGATACCCACATATCTTCTGCAGTATTTACCACCACAGTGATTTCATTTTCAGGCAATAACTTCTTAAGTCCTTCAAGAAGCTTTGGGGTTCCAGTTCCTCCGGAAAGTATGAGCATTTATTTCCTCGATTAATTTTTAAGAGCATTTGTAATAGAGGAACAGCATTATAGGATGAGGAGATATTTAAACAATATGAAAGTTGTTCGTGATCCTATTCACGGTTATATAGAACTTGACGAGCTTGCCCTTTCCCTGATAGATACTGCTCCCATGCAACGCCTGCGTAGAATCAGGCAGCTTGGTCTTTCAAACCTTGTATACCCAGGCGCCAATCACACACGTTTCGAGCATTCTTTGGGTGTTATGCACCTTGCGACCACATTGACACGACAGATCAATTCTATTCCACAGCATGAGAAGGACGAACTGAGAGCTGCTGCCTTGCTCCACGATATTGGGCATGGCCCTCTATCTCACGTAACAGAGAATCTCATTGCTCAATATACACGCCAGAAGCATGAAGATGTGCTTCATCTTTTGCGCAAAGGCGAAGTTGCTGAAATATTGGATGAACATGGCCTCAGCCCGACTATCATCCAGAAGCACATCAAAGGAGAATCTGATGTTGGTAAGATCCTAAGTAGTGAAATAGATGTGGACCGTATGGATTACCTGGTGCGCGACTCTCATTACACAGGTGTTGCATTCGGACTTGTAGACCATGTACGGCTTATCCATGAAATGCAGTTCTATGAGGACAAACTGGTGGTAGGTACCGGAGGTGTCAAAGCTGCAGAATCTTTACTTGTCTCCAGATTTCTTATGCATCCCTCTGTTTACTATCATCATGTATCACGTATAGCAGAAACAATGTGTGTCCGGGCTATAGAGGAGCTTATACAAAATAATGTCATAAAACCCTATGAACTAAGAAAAATGGATGATGCCCATTTATTACATATTATGCGCTCAGATGAAGGGTATGCAGGAAAACTTGCACGTTCTCTTGAAGAAAGAAAGCTTTATAAGAGAGCTTTATATGTTGGCTTTAATGAGGTTACGGAAGGTGTTTTAAAATACAGGGGCAATGTACGCAGGATAGAAGCAGAAATAGCATCTATGGCTGGTATTGACACCAATGATGTACTTATAGATATACCTCGCTCGCCAGAGATACCCGAACTTAAAGCACTGGTAAAACTTAACGGTAAGATGGTCAGACTGGACGAAGCATCTTATGTTGTGGCCACTCTTGAGAAAGCTCACTGGGATAACTGGAAGATGGGAGTATACACACCAAAAGAGTGTCGTGAAAAGGTGGGAAAAGCTGCAAGAGATTTTTTTGAAGTAAAAAAGACTACAAAACAGTTCAGGCTCACGGAGCTATAATAATGATTTCGATTACCAAAGAAGCAGGAAGAGTACAACTTATTTTAAAGGGAGAATCTATAGGGAACGATATGTTCTTCGTGCTGTCTGGCGGTAGAGAACATATTGGTGCAGTTGCCATGGGAATATATGATACAGAAAGTTTCCGTGCTTCAGCCTCGGTAATCAGCGCACCTGGACACAGGGAAGATGAGATTGTTCTTAGAGGAGCACGAAAGATCAGTGCTGTAACCCATTGCACAACAGTATTTATGGCTGGCATCCATGTAGAAAATATAACTCCCGAAGAAATTCAGATCATTGTAAAAGCTTCAGAAGAAATGATAGACGAGCTTATCGGTCTCTTAAGGTGAAAAAAATGGAGATAGTAGTTGGAATAAGCGGAGCCTCAGGTTCCATGTATGGTATAAGATTGCTTGAAATCCTTTCCAGGATGAACATTGTTACCCACCTTATAATAACCAAATCTGCACGACAGATCATAGAAATAGAGACTGATTATTCTGTTGTTGAAATAGAGGATATGGCAAACTATGTGTATGAAGAACAAGAGTTAACAGCGCCCATAGCTAGCGGGTCGCATAGATTTCATGGAATGATCATTGCTCCCTGCAGCATGAAGACAGTTGGAGCAATTGCAAATGGCATGTCCGACAACTTACTGGAAAGAACTGCAGATGTCTGCCTAAAGGAGAAACGTAAAATTGTTATTGTTCCACGGGAGACACCTTTGAATGAAATACATCTGGAGAATATGCTCAGGCTTACCAGAGCAGGATGTATTGTACTACCTGCATGTCCTGGTTTCTATTCTAAACCTAAGAGTATCGATGATATCGTAAATTCCATTGTAGGACGCGTTCTGGACTTGATGGGAATAGACAATGAAATTTATGAAAGGTGGAAATAAATTACTCTCATTTGTTTTTAATTACATATATATTATTTTTATGTCATGCTTGTCTTTTTTTATTGATTTCTTACGGAAGGTTTTTAAGCAATAACGTATATTGCAGTGGTTACCCTTATGGGATAGTAGGGTAGCCTGGTCCATCCTCGAGCGTTTGGGACGCTTGGACTGCGGTTCAAATCCGCGCTATCCCACCAAATTTATTTTTCGGCTCTGTAGAAATCCTCATTTTTATAACAATCATAACCTTGATAGATCTGTCAAGGTTATGCACCAATAGCTTGAATTTGACTTCTTTTAGTTGATTCCAATATCTTTTTGCTCTAATCTCCTC
>JACIVZ010000008.1 GCA_014361205.1 Methanomethylovorans sp.
ACCCGGGTTCGAATCCCGGTAGCCGCATGCCTTGTATCATTCTTTTGTTTTGTATTTTAAAATATTTTTCGAAACTATGGCAGGAATATTTTTAAAAGGTTTAAATAAAAAATAGTGTTATTCATTGTAAATAAACTGAAGAGCAACAGGTGTAAAAAGCACTGCATTGAAGCATCTAATTGAAAAGAAACAATACATAGAATTGGTTTGAAGATTATTGATATGCCTGAACAGTAGATGCCATGTTGCATACTATAATATATATAAAGAAAAAATTGAAAACAGCTATAATAAAGAGAGACTATCTTAACTTCAATAATTCACTTTTTTCCGGGATCTTCAGGTATTTTCTGATCAGGCGTCACACCGTAGAATTTTGTCCTTGCTTTGCCCCAGATACACCCTTCTTTGCCGAAGATTTTCAGTTCCAGATTCTGTATAAACTTACAGATGCTGTTACCTGACCTTGCGCCTTTACATATGAGGCAATATTTTTCACAGAATACCGGTGGTTTTTCTTTATCTGAGATCTTATTCCCTCCTGAAAATAAAAATACAATTATCTATAGTAGACAACTCTCATTTATAAAATATGTCATGTTGTCTCTAATTAAGATTATTCTATATCCTTCATGGATACATTACGTAATCTTTCCACTCCGCCTATTTCATCTATAACTTCCGCTACAGCCGGAGGGACAAGCTGGCGCCATTCATTGCCTTCAATCATCATTTTGCGGATTTCTGTACCTGAATAACCTTTCCTGTTGAACATAGGAGGCTGTCTGACATCAATATTTGCTTCTTTAAAAAGCTGTATTACAAGAGGGTTATTGGAGTATACTACATTAAACGGAGGAGACATGGAAATGATATGAGATACCCATACTGCATTACGCTGCAGATCTTCAATAGGTATTGCATAATGTTTCACATTTGCATCTTCCAGAGCGTGCCGTATCATCAAAACCCGTTCACCTGCGGTAAATGGGTTTTCAGGATCATGGCTTTTCTGAGCACTACCAATACCTATTACCACTTCATCCACTTCTTTTGCAATGGAGCAAATGATGGAATAATGGCCAAGATGGAATGGTTGGAAGCGTCCTATATAGAACGCTCTTTTCATATGCATAGATGACAACCGTTAACGTATGCCACATTCGTCAAACGAGAATTTTTCACAGACTTCAAGATAGTGGCCTGAGTTGTTATCGTGTTTTGTTTTTGCAAGTTTCTTTACAAGATCCAATCCTGGAGCAGGATTCTCCATGATTTCCAGCGTATCCTTTACCATATCGAAGTATTTCTGGCCGGTATCAGTGCGTATGAGCACACAGTTCCAACCGTCAGGAGTGCCCACAGAACCCAGGGATATATCTGCAAATACGGATGTGTAATCACAGCAGTGATGACAGGGGTGTCTTGCATGTGGGGCAACTTCAGGGATCTTTACACTATGCTCCTGACCATCTTTCGTATAGCACCAGAACTTTCCTTTTGCGAAATTCATCTTTACAACATCTTCAATATTAAGCTTCATGATGTCAGGAATTATCTTTTCAGCCATAGTGTCATGGTAGAAGCTTTCCATACAGATAAGACCCACTATAAGTACTATCTTGTCATTGACATTCTCAGATATAAGACGAGCTCCGTGAACCTGACATGGAACTCCTACCACAGCTATCTTGTCATATTTTTCGAAAGGCTCTTTAAGTGCTTGAAGCACCGAATCATAGGTGTACTTGGTACCGGTTGTCTTATCCACATCTTCGGGTTTTGTCATCAGAATAAGTTCTGTCTCCCAATTCTCATTTCTGGAAATACCAACAACACAATCTATTTCTCCTTTCCTGAGCAGCTCTTTAAGCATATGGGAAGTGACGCCCCCATCTTGACCGGCAATTGTACTCTTTGCACCAAAGAACGATTTCACATTGAAGAATTCATCACTGTAATATCCATCTATTACCGGGCAGACTCTTCCACATGTAAAACATCCTTCACATACATTCGGAGCGGCGCCTTTTATGTATAACTCAAGGTTATCAGGGTCACGCACTTCTGCACGTTTGTTAATAATAATGGCACCGGCAGGGCATACCGATGCGCATGCCCCGCAAGCAGTGCAGACGTCATATTCAATAACTTCTAAGATCTTTGGATGAACCATCCAGATCCTCCCAATTATCCGATTATTTCCTTACCAATGAGCTTTATTGCTTTCTCTTTGTCCGGACCTATTGGAGAGCCAGCAACGATCTGTGTCACACCTATGTCCAGGAGTTCATTGATCCTTGCTTTGCAATCTTCAGGAGTACCACTTATTGAGAAGGCATCCATCATCTCTTTGGTAACCATACCGCCCATCAAGGCTCCGAAATCGCCTTTTGCAATAGCCCCGCCTATAGCTGCTTTTGAAGCAACGTCTATTCCATGGCGTTCAAGAACCATGTCGGGTGATCCGGCAACTATGAAGGCAACTACTACCTTTGCAGCATTTACAGCTTTTGCAGCATCTTTATCAATGGAGAAACATGCATATGCAGCGACATCTACGTCTTTGGGATTGCGCCCAGCTTTCTTTGCACCTGCAGTTATCTGTTTTACTGCTTCTTCGAAGTCCCTTGGATGAGAAGCGTTGATCAATACTCCATCAGCAACCTCACCTGCAAGTTCCAGCATCTTGGGACCCTGTGCACCCATGTATATTGGTATATTGCCTGCTTTGAATGCCATCTTTGCACCGCTAAATTTAACGGCTTCACCATCCATATTCACTTTCTTTCCTTCAAAGAAAGAACGCAGTGCCTGAATGCTTTCTTTTGTGGTTGTTAAAGGTTTGTCCCATGAGATACCCATAGCGTCAAATGTTGCTTTGTCTCCAGGACCAAGGCCCAGAATAGCACGTCCGCCTGAGATCTCATTGATGGAGGCTATGCTTGATGCAGTTACTGCTATATTCCTTGTATAGGGGTTGGTGACACCCGTACCGAGCTTAATCCGGTTTGTATTCAGTGCCAGCACGGTAAGGGTAGAGTATACATCACGGTTGTTGTAGTGATCTGTGATCCATACATTGTCAAATCCCTGCTCTTCAGCGAGCTTGGCATAGTGTGCGATTTTAAGTACCGGGTCGCTTGGTACGAATTCAATTCCAAATGTCATTTCAATCCTCCTCTTATAGAGTGTTGCTAATCAGGTAACTATACATATTTATAACTTTGTTGGTTTAGTTACTGCTTTTGTCATTGCATATTACATATTTATTTGTGATGTTCTGCTAATATTGGTATGTAAACATTTTAAAATCTTACGATTTGTATAGTTTTAATGCAAATTGGCAATTAATTAAAAACTGCAATTAAGAATAAACCTATAATACACCAATACAGATATATTGATTGACATAAAAACATTATTACGTTATAGTAAGTCACTTGGGGGTGAGATGGGGATATCATCACTATGGGGCAACAAAAGAGATATTTGAATAGTATCATGAATAATAAAGATGTTTCAATTTTTATTGCAAGCTGATAATAATTGAGTGATAAATTATGAAATGCTATGAATGTACTAAAAATGAAAAAGAAACAGATACAGTCGCTGTTTGCATAATTTGTGGAAGGGGTGTTTGCAAGGATCACCTTGTAAGAGAAGAGACACCAGTTTGGGAAGGAGAATACAGCATCAAGTTGAGATGTGGCATGGGAGTTGAATGCAAACTGGATGATATTAACCGTTGGAAAAAAGTGCTTTGCATACCATGTCATAAGGCCCTGAAGGAAAACTACTAGGTGATATGATGATGAAATGTTACGATTGTATGGAGATGGGAAAAGACTCCACAGCAATATGTGTCTGCATAAGCTGTGGTAAAGGTCTATGCATGGATCATACAAAGCAATTGGAAATACCGGTAACTGTAGGAACACCACCAGACTTGAAAAGACTTCCCAATAGCTTACCACGTCTTGTATGTAACTATTGCCTTAACCAGATTATTGAAGATGGATTTGATTAAATTATAGAAACGAATAGGAGGAAACGGAATGAGCCCGCATAAAGATGTCTTAGAGGATAAAGAACTTGTAAAATCAATGTCAGAAAAATTGGGTTTTACTCCAGAGATTCTTGAAGTTCTTGGGGAACTCGAACCAGAGTTTTTGACTAAATACAACAGATGTAACCACAGATTATTGAAAGATGGTGCATTGCCTGCTAAAGTGAAAATACTCATGGCACTGGCAGTTGTTGCCTCGAAACAATGTGAAAAGTGTGTCATCTCTCAGATGAAGAGCGCATTGGCTAATGGTGCTACTAAGGAAGAGATTATGGAAACAATGGATGTAATCTCCATCACGTCGGGAGCACCTGCAGTTGCAGCATGCAGGGATGCATTGAAATTACTTAAATGATCTTTCCCGGAAAGAATATGTCGTGGCTGACCTTATGTTAAAAGAAACTTACAGGTCAACATTTATATTTATATTCAATTGTCGGGGGTATAATTGATCAGATCCTTAAGAACCACATATTCAACATTTTTACTGCTTATTGCCTTGTTTACAACAATGTGTAATGTACTTGCAGCAACACCTACTGCGTACGGGGAATTATCTTCTGATATGTTCACAGATGGTACAAAATGTGCACAATGTCATGCTATCATTCATAATGAATGGAAAGGTACCATGCACTATTATGCTTACGAAGATCCTTTCTATCAGAAAGAGTTTCTGGCTGCAAGCAATGATACAGAAGGTATAGTTGATATATTCTGTTCACGATGCCATACACCAATAGGTGTGGTTTCAGGGGAAATTCCTCCAATTGATGGTTCAAATCTCAGTGACATCGCAAGACAGGGGGTACAGTGTGATTTTTGTCATGTGGTATCTGGCAGCAATGGAACAGGTAATGCACCTTTTGTTGTCAGTCCAGGGAATATAAAGTGGGGTCCTTTCAATGATTCAAAGGCAGCATATCATGAATCTGAATATCTTGAACTATATACTAGTTCAGAATATTGTGGCATGTGCCATGAAGTGATACACCCGATTAATGGTCTTGTTATCGATGATACTTACAAAGTATGGAAGGAAGGGGTCTATGCCGAGGAGGGAGTTGTATGTCAGGATTGTCATATGACTCCAGGTATTACACAATTTGAAGCCAATCCAGGAAGAGCGGCATCAGGTGCAAAAAAAAAGAGATCATATCTCCACGCATGATATAGTGGGTGGAAATGCATTTATTACGGGGATTCTTGGAGAGAAAAAATACAGCAAAATGGCAGTTGAAAGGCTGCAGAAAGCTGCAACTCTTTCTATTGATGCTCCAACGATAGCTCAAAGAGGAAATAATGTAAGCTTTAATGTCTCTATTACAAATTCAGGAGCTGGTCACAAAATACCTACCGGAGTTTCCGAGATCAGACAGATATGGTTAGCTGTAAGTGTAAAGGACCGCAACGGCAACGAAATTTATCATACAGGAGATGTTAATGAGAATGGAACTATTGTGAATGCAATGGAAATTTATAACACAATTCTCGGTGATGCTCAGGGAGAGCCCACTTTAAGTTTCTGGCTTGCTGAGTCGATACTTAAAGACAATAGGATATCCCCCAAAGGAACAGTTTCAGAAAATCATACTTTCATAATACCTGATGAAGTGACATATCCACTTTCAATTGAAGCAACCCTTAAATATCGTTCAGCACCACAACATCTCATAGATTATCTCTTTGGAGAGATGGTATATGAAGTACCTGTCATTGACATGACGTATGTTTCTACAAATGTCTATGAGAATGAGGAAGATGCCTCAAAAGCCATACCCTCTACTCCCGGAGTGGGCGTCTTGGGCTCAATATCCGTCTTGCTGTTTATAGCAGAGTATATTGGAAAAAGGAAAAAGATGATTTAAATTATACCGGTTTGTAGAAAATATTTTGAAAGGAGACAGAATATGCCTGCAAAAGTAAATCCGAATATATGTGAAGGAATAGGGTCATGCAAAGAAGCTTGCCCGGAGGATGTGTTTGAACTGAAAGATGATGAAAAAGGAAATATTAAATCCGTGGTTAAAAATCCTGATAATTGTATAGAATGCGGACTATGTGTAGATGCATGTCCCATGGGGGCAATAACCATCGAATGAAGCTTAAATGAATAGAATACACAATGGAGTGCATTGATGACTGTTGATATGACTATCAGACTGCTTGGAATATCGGGAAGTCCTAGGAAAAAAGCAACTGATTATATAGTAAATGAAGCTCTAAGATATGCCCAGGAGAAATTTAACGTTGAAACCGATTATTTCTCTGCAAGTGGAAAAGACTTGAAGTTTTGTATTCACTGCGATTATTGTGTGCGTAAGCAACAAGGGTGTATCCACAAGGATGATATGGTGGAACTTTATGATAAAATGCTGTGGGCTGATGCCTGGATTATAGGTACTCCGGTCTATCAAGGTACTTTAAGTGCACAGACAAAGACTATATTGGACAGATGCAGAGCAGTTGTGGCACGGGATCCGAAAGCTTTCAAAAATAAACTGGGTTCAGCCACTGCAGTGGGAGGCGATAGGATAGGTGGGCAGGAACCTGCCATTCAAAGTATACTGAACTTCTATGTGATCAATGAGATGTTACCCATTGCTGGTGGATCCTTTGGTTCAAATCTGGGGGGCACTTTCTGGTCTCAGGACAAGGGAGCAGAAGGGGTTGCTGAGGACTCAGAGGGTATGCGTAGTCTTTACCGTACTGTAAATAAACTTATAAAGGCTGCCCAACTGATCAAACAAGCTAAGCTGGAGGGTATGTCATTTGAAGTTTGAGGAAAAAACCATCGATATTATCAGAAGGACACATGATGTAAAAAGCTTCAGATTCCGGCGCCCCGCAGGTTTTGATTATAAGCCGGGTCAGTACATACTTGTAAGTCTGAAAGTAGAAGGTGATATGGTTACGAAACCTTTTAGTCTATCCAGCAGTCCAACTGAAAAGAATCATATTGAATTTACCAAAAAACTCACAGGTCATCCTTTTTCAAATGTGCTTGATAATATGAAAATCGGGGATTTTGCGGTCATTAGTGGTCCATTTGGGAAAATGACATTTGAAGGGGAGTATTCAAAAGTAGCATTGCTAAGTGGTGGGATAGGTATAACGCCTATGATCAGTATCTGCAAATATTGTACTGATATGCACTCTGATGTTGATATTATGCTAATATACAGTAACAAGACAGAAAACGATCTTGCATTTAAGCAAGAGCTTGATGAGATGATGCAGGATAACATCAATTTAAAAGTACTGTACACTTTGACCCGTGCATCAGAGAGTTGGACAGGTTGCCGGGAACGTATATGTGAAAACATGGTGGTGAGAGCGATACCTGATTACAAGGAAAGATTATTTTTCATATGTGGTCCACCTGCAATGGTCAAATCCATGGAAGATATGCTGACTTCAATGAACATTTCAGGCGATATGATCAAAAAAGAGTCACTTATTGGTTACTGAAAAGTTGAGGGTTAATATGAAAAGGATAGCATGGGGAATAACAGGTTCTGGAGACCTTATAAAAGAGACGTATAACGTAATGGTGGATATTAAGAAAAACACAAATGTTGATTTTATGGTTTTTCTTTCCAAAGAAGGTGAAACGGTTATGAAGTGGTACAGGATGTGGGAAGACATACAGAGAGATTTTCCTAACTTCAAAACCGATGCTGGACCAAACTCACCTTTCATTGCAGGACCTTTACAGCTTGGATATTATGATATGCTAATAATTGCTCCTGCCACAGCCAACACCGTAGCCAAGATAGTGCATGGTATAGCCGACAACCTGGTGACTAATGCAGTTGCTCAAACGGCTAAAGGTGATACTCCTATCTATATTCTACCGGTAGATAGAAAAAAAGGCACTATTACAACCTATTCCCCCAAGGGAAAAGAAATGAAATTAAAGATGAGAGATATTGACATTGAAAACACACAAAAACTATCCAGAATGGAAAATATTACAGTACTGGAAAGTCCTGAGGATCTGTACAAGATAATAGGTATTTCCAAAGATAAAATGTTAGATAAAAGTTAAGCCTTCAGTTGTGTAAGGCTCACCTGTTTGAGTTATACTAAATAGACTCGGGATGGCACAGAACACAGAATAGGCTGCAATTATGCTGTCCAGAGTATCACCTTCAGTATTCCCAAGGGCTTTCTCTAAAATCTCATTTGGTATATCCAATGCTTTTTTTTCAAGATTGTTCAGAATATATTCTCTGGCAGTTTTTTTGTTTTTTTCTTTTCCTTTATATGGTAAATATATTCCTTCTTTTTTCAGGGTAGATGCAGGACATATTTCTACAATCCACGGCACATCCGGGCTTAATGGCTGCATGGGGATTATACTGGCAGCACCTGTAAGTACAAGAGGTCTTATGATATGTAATATACCATAATAGGTCTGTTTATACAATCTAATATTATATACACAGAAAGGCGCTTTTACTTCTTTATCAGTTAATCTTTTGATCTCTACATTCTCAGAAAGTTTACGGTTTATATTTCTGAAATCATCACTACTAGGATAAATCATGGGAAAATTACGAATTAATTCTTCCCAATTATAACCTTTCATAAGCTGAAAGGGAATTCCAAAAGGGAAATCCATTCCAAAAATAGAATGTTTATTGGAGATTATCAGATGAAACAAAACATTGAGACATTGTTCTCTGCTAAGCTTACCAGAATTCAATTTACTTATGGGGTAACATTCAAGAATAGATAATCTTGTGCCAGCCACTCGTGCGTGGCTGACCCAAATTTTATTACAGGCAGTCTTTGCACCGCTGAAATCCACACCAAAGATTTCACGCTGCCCATATGCAGCCGGGGACATATTTTAATTGTCTCTCTTACCAGCTATGAATTCGAGGGTCATATTGTAGGCTTCATCGTCAGTGAACTGTTTAGGCGGGTGCTTCATAAAATATGCAGATGGTGAATAAAGTATGCCTCCAGTACCTCTGTCCAGAGCAAGCCTGCAGCATCTTATGGCATCAATAACAACACCAGCAGAATTTGGAGAATCTTCTACTGATAAACGTAATTCGATGTTCATTGGAACATCACCGAAAAGTTTTCCTTCCATTCTGAGGAAGCATACTTTATTATCGTTCTGCCAGGGTACATAATCACTTGGACCTACATGGATGTTGTCATCATCCAGGCGCTCTCCCACCACTGACTGCACAGCTTCTGTCTTTGATTCTTTCTTAGAGGCAAGCCTATTACGGTTCAGCATGTTAAGGAAGTCGGTGTTCCCTCCAGTGTTTATTTGATATGTTCTTTCAAGCTTCACACCTCTTTTGCGGAAAAGGTCAACTAAGGTACGATGGGTAATTGTAGCACCGAGCTGAGCTTTGATATCATCACCAATTATTGGAATACCCTTATCCGCAAAACGTGCAGCCCATTCCGGTTTGCTTGCAATGAATACAGGCATGTTGTTAATGAAAGCCACGCCTGCCTCGAGGGCACATTCAGCATAGAACTGGGTGGCAAGCTCTGACCCAACAGGCATGTAATTCAAAAGTATCTCAGCACCAGAATCTTTCAATTCTTTTACAACCTGTTCTTTTTCAAATTGTTGTTCCTCTGAGATTATGAACCTACGTGAATCGGGATAATCTTTCATATGTTCTGAAACTCCGTCCAGCACCTTTCCCATCTTGACGATCACGCCAGTTCTTGGAATATTGCTACAAAAAACAGTAGTGCAGTTGGGTAAGGCAAAGATTGCTTCAGATACGTCCTTTCCGACTTTTCTAGCATCAATGTCAAAGGCAGCTACAACTTCGATATCGAAAGGCCGGTACCCGCCCAGATCCCAGTGCATCAGCCCTATGGCATCCTTTGGAGACTTATTTTTATAATATTCAATACCTTGAATGAGCGAACTGGCACAGTTGCCAATCCCGGCAATAGCTATCTTAATTTTGCCCATTAGATTACCTCATGATCAAAAGAATTGAAGAATATGATATCATTTAATAAATTTAAACTCCATAATGGAAACGGGGTAATAAAAAGGTTTCTGAATACATGTATTCATCGGCTTACTTTTCCAGTAATTTGGTATATCTTTATTCATTATTGTATATGTATTCGAAAGTTATATAATTTGACAGGTTCTAATATCAGCAGGGGGCTTCTGCAAATTTGTCTTCAGTCATGTATATCTTATCTATTTATTGGTATGCATATGGACTTACAGGCAACAAACTTTGAGATTAATTACATGGAGATGGATTATAATGAAAGATGTATTACAAGAGATATCTGAAGAACTCGATCAACTAAGTACAGTGGAAGAAGCCATTGATGTGGCTATCAAGCTTGAAGAAGACGGAAGAGCATACTATTTAAATAAAGCAGAAACAATGACAAATCCGGCTGCCCGTGAACTTTATACTTTTCTTGCAGATGAAGAGAAAAAACACGCTGAAATGCTGAGGAGATTCAAAAATGGTGATAAAACTGTGTCACATGTTGAGCACCATTTTCCAGATTTTACCCCTTCACTGACTCAGGAATTCTCAGACAAAAAACTTGAAGAGATAGGGATTCTGCTTGCAGCCCTGCGTTTTGAGTATAAAAGTGAGTATTTCTATATGGAACTTGGAAGGAGGGCAACAGATCCAGAACAAAAAGAGTTTTTTGACAACATAGCTGCAGCAGAAAGAGGACATTACAGACTTATATATGAAATGTTACAGATTGCTACAGAGTTCAGGATGCAGACATAAGGGGCGATATTATTGGCAAACGAAATACAACCTGTTAAAATATCCGATGGCATATACTGGGTAGGTGTTGTTGACTGGAACCTGCGTGATTTTCATGGATATGAGACACCAAAAGGCGGAAGCTACAATGCATATTTGATAGTTGATGAGAAAATAACTCTTATAGATACTGTAAAAGCGCCATTTTTTGAAGAAATGCTGGGCAGAATTTCTCAGATAGTGGATCCATCTAAAATAGACTATATAGTATCCAATCATGTAGAAATGGATCATTCCAGTTCCTTGCCATTTATGATGAATGTAGCTGCGAAAGCAAAAATTGTCTGTTCAGCTAAAGGGAAAAAGGGGTTATTTGAACATTATAGGGAAATGGGTTTTGAAAACTGGGATATACAGGTTGTGAAAACCGGAGATGAGATAAGCGTTGGAAAAAGGACAATGCAGTTCATTGAAGTGGTGATGCTCCACTGGCCAGACAGCATGCACACATACCTTAAGGAAGATTGTATACTCTTCTCTAACGACGCATTTGGACAGCATATAGCCACCTCAGAAAGATTCGAAGATCAGGTGGAAGGCGTGATGGAAGATGCAGAGATCTATTATGCCAATATCCTTATGCCATTTGGAAAGCAAGTGCTTGTTTATGCTGAAAAGGTGAAGCAGATGGGGCTTAAGTTCAACATGATAGCCCCTGCACATGGAGTTATATGGAGAAAGGAACCTGAAAGAATTATTGAAGCCTATGTTAAATGGGCTAATGCTGAGGCAAAACCGTCAGTATTGATAGTATATGATACTATGTGGAACAGCACTGAGATAATGGCAAAGGAGATTCTTGAAGGTGTGCAGTCTGCAGGAGTTGATGTTAAATTGAGAAACCTGCGAAAGAATGACTGGAGCAAAATAATAAAGGAACTTATGGATGCTTCTGTGGTTGCTATAGGATCACCCACATTAAACAATGGTATGTTCTTTACGGTTGCAGGGTTTCTTAATTATATGAAAGGTTTACGGCCAAAGGGCAAGAAGTTTTTCGTTTTCGGTTCATATGGCTGGGGCGGTGGTGCAGTCAAAGGAATTGAAAAAGAACTCACAGAATCAGGTTTTGAAATTGCAGAACCTGGATTTCAGGTAAACTTCAGACCATTTGAAGAGGATAAAGCAAAGTGCAGGGAGATTGGTAACCGACTTGCATCCCTTGCAAAGAAATAAATTGTAGTGTAAATAATAGTAATTAGTAATAACAAAGGAGTGTTAACGTGAGATTCGATACCCCACTTGAAGAGGAGTTTTTTGAAAAGTCCAAGAAGAATGCAATGCTAACAGGCTACAAGCTGAATCCAGACTATGATGTGATAGTTACAGCTGTGAAAGGAATAGCCAATAATAAAAAACAATATGGAGAATGGTATTGTTTCTGTCAGAAAAGGACTGGCGATAAAGAGGCTGACAAGAAGATAATCTGTCCATGTGAGGCCAGAAATCGTGATATAGAGATGCGTGGCTCCTGTAAATGTGGGTTATATATAAAATAATATTATATGATATATTTTATGTATTAATTTTTGTTTTTTGTTCGGGTCTTTTCTTTCAATATAATTCTACTAATAACATTAGCTAATATATGTTAATTATTCATCTGAGTTTGTACAAAGGCCAGCAAATACTTATATAGGACGTTACTAAATTCCTTTATTAGTTACGGGGGTTTGTGATAGTGGAATATAATGCTGATGAGAATGCATGTAATGTCGGTAGAGAATTAAATACTGAGGAATTGCTCGATTACCTTGAGAAACAGAAAAATTCATTTCAGAAACTAAAAATTCTGGAATCAATCATCAATAGCAGTCCATTTATCGCTCTTTCAAGAGATATTCAAAGGGATTTTTCCATTACCTTCATTTCTGAAAATATTTCAAGATTCGGTTACAAAGCAGAAGATTTCGGGTGCAGGATGGCATATGAAGATATCATAAAACCAGATGAACGTGAATATGTGAAGCTGGAATTAATAGAGAACTGCAATGAAGGTAGTAAATGTCTTACACTTAAATACAATATTATGACTAAGAACGGAGAGTTAAAGCCAGTAGAAGAAAAAACTTACATCCATCGTGATCTTCAAGGAAATCCCAAATACCTTTATAGCATTGTATTTGAAAGATAACTAAATATGCCTAAATTGTAAAGTTTGATTTTGTTACAATTACGGCAGTATACTGCAAAAGAGTTGTTGCAGAGGTGAGACATCATAGACATAACTTTCAGAAAAAAGAGGTCTATATCTGCAAATGGCGAAGCTTCCTTACTCAATACCGCTGTTTTTCTTACAAGATGTAATATTGATGTGAGTTTGGTTAGTGATTTCTCGATAAGTAGGTTCTATGATACATGAATTGTTGGAATTCAATGGCGTAAATACTGCTAATATCCACAGTATGCTTTCGCTTTGTTATGATAACCTTTATATTAATGTAAGTATTAATGAAAGGACGTGGAAATTTATAATTACAGCTGCTGCAATCTTTGGCACTAATGTGCGCACACTTACTGAGAACTATAGTTTAATGGATTTTGCATCGAAATTCAAGCAGGGAAAATGAATGCATACTGATGAAGCTTTTTTAAAATATGAGAGTTCTCGGGAAGGTTTGTCAAATGAAGAAGCCAAAAAAAGGCTTTCAATATACGGACCTAATCAGCTTGAGGAAAAAAACAAGGTAACTCCTTTCAAGGTTTTAATACGACAGCTTTCTAATGTAATTGTGTGGGTACTGGCTGCAGCAGCAATTATAGCTTTAATGGCTCATGAGGTAATCAATTTCTGGGCTATAAATGTCATAATTCTTTTTGTTATATTGATGGGCTTCCTGCAGGAATATAGGGCAGAAAAGGCAATGGAAGCTCTTCGAAAGTTTGTGCAGCCAGTCACAAGGGTACGCAGGAATGGGACACTTAAGGAAATCTCTTCCATGGATGTAGTACCTGGCGATATACTTGTACTTGAAAGCGGAGACATGGTGCCCGCTGATGCTCTTATTATAGAGATGGTTGGATTGAGGGTGGAAGAAGCGGCTCTGACTGGAGAAAGCAGGCCGGTAAATAAAGATAAAGATGATTTTATTTATGCAGGCACTCAGGTAGTCCATGGCAAATGTACAGCACTTGTGACATCCACAGGAATGAAAACAAAACTTGGAGAAATAGCAGGGTTGGTACAGCAGGAAGAGGAAACTACACCTCTGCAGGAAAAAATAGAAAAACTTGCTCGTACACTTGCTGTTATAGCTTTAACAGCTTCACTTGTTACTTTATTTATGGGTATCTCAAAGGGAGCACCAGTTACAGAGATGCTCTTGATAGCTATTGCGCTGGCAGTGGCGGCAGTTCCCGAAGGACTTCCTCTTACAATGACAATCACTCTTGCAAATGGTATGCGTCATATGGCTAAACAGAATGCCATAATCAGAAAAATGCTGGGTGTGGAAACACTGGGTTCTGTTACCGTAATCTGTACTGATAAAACAGGAACTCTTACTCGTAACGAGATGGTTGTCAGAAAGATTGTGTTGCCTGGAAAAGAACTGGATGTTACAGGAGTGGGATATGAACCCATTGGGTCAATCCTTTATGGCAGGACGCCTATTGATGTTGAAAATGAGAAGGGACTGGAACTGTTGCTCAGAGCCGGTGCTTTGTGTAATAACGCTGCACTGGAAGAATCGAACAACGAATGGAAAGGTGTCGGGGACCCTACGGAAATCGCCCTGTTGGTGGCTGCAGCTAAAGCAGGGATATGGAAGCAAGAAATGGACGATGAGCTTCCAAGGTTGCAGGAGGTGATATTTACATCCGAAAGGAAGATGATGAGCACACTGCACGAGGCGCAGGATCAGGAAATCGCCTTTACAAAAGGTGCTCCGGAAATGGTGCTTGACAGGTGTACGCGCATATATGGTCCTTCGGGAGTGCGGGCTCTTGCGGAGCAAGACAGAGAGGAGATGCTGGAGAAGAACCGTGAGCTTGCGCAGAGAACATACCGTGTGCTTGCCCTGGCGTACAGGTCGCTGAACAGTAAGAGCGAGGAGCTTGAGAAAGATATGATCTTCCTCGGACTTGTGGCTATGCTGGATCCACCCCGTGAAGAAGCAAAAAAAGCAATTGAAACCTGTCATAGGGCAGGGATTAAGGTTGTCATGATCACAGGGGACAATCAGGAAACAGCAAAGGCAATTGCCAGGGACATTGGCCTTTCTGATGGTACTGTGTGCCTGGACAATATAACTGATGAGAAGATAAGGGACATTGTGGCTGACGGCGCCATCACCGGCACTGAACTTGACGAACTGGATGATGAAGAGTTCAGGAGCGTGGTGGAAGGAATCAACATCTACGCAAGAGCAAGGCCGGAACAGAAGCTCAGGATAATCCGAGCGTTGCAGGAAAAAGGACATGTGGTGGCTATGACAGGCGATGGGGTCAATGATGCTCCTGCCTTGCGTAAAGCAGACATAGGGGTAGCGATGGGTGTCAAAGGTACGGATGTGGCACGGGAAGCCAGTGTAATGGTGCTACAGGATGACAACTTTGCAACTATTGTGGAGGCTGTGAAGAGGGGAAGGGGCATATATGCAAACATAGAGAAGTTCACCACGTACCTGGTATCCCGTAACTTCACGGAGATTATGCTGATCCTTATTGCAATAATCCTTCTGGGTTTCAACTACATACCCTTGCTGGCTCTACAGATCCTTTTTATCAATATGTTTAATGAGGTCATACCTGCTATTTCTTTGGGTATGGACCCTATAAGAGATAGCATCATGTACAAAAAACCCCGTGACCCAAAAGAGGAGATATTGAACAGGAGGAACCTGACACTTGTGATCAGTATAGCACTTACCATGAGCATTATATCGTTCCTCGTGTTCCTTTTGGCTGATCCTTTTGCAGATGTGCAAAAGGCAAGAACCCTCACTTTTCTGACCATTGTCAGCATGGCACTATTCGTACCTAACGCCTTCAGGTCTCTTGACGAGCCCGCCATAAAGATGGGACTTTTATCCAACAGACTGATGCTGGGTGGAATGCTCATTACCTTGCTCCTGATCCTATCTGTGGTGTACATACCGCTGTTCCAGCTGGTCTTTGAACTGACTCCATTAAGCCTTGAGGATTGGGTGCTGCCTGTGGGAGCTGCTTTCCTGACATTGCTCATAGCCGAGGGCATAAAGCTAGTTGCCAGAGGACGTAAAGAGGATGCAGATACAAATATTCAGTGTTGACCTTCTACGATAACAAGAATTTAAAATAAGATAAAATAATGCATGTGGTCCCTGAGGACCTGTGCATTTCTGTGTCACTTCAGTGAACAGGGTACTTTGACATCTAGGTGGATACCATAATAAGCATACTGCGGAACAGTTACTGTAGTGCTGCTACCGGAGATCGTGCCCTTGTATGTGGTAAATTTACCTGGGGCAGGATTCTGGGCAGGCGGTACAGCTGCGTATCCCTGAATCTTTAGGTTTTCTTTTACGTCAGCGAAAGATACACCGTTTTTAAGGTTTATTGTGATAGTCACTTTACCGTTAACAGGCGCCGAGAATGTGGCAGTGCCTACATCTATGGTCTGACCGGCATAGATCTTGACGGTCTTTTTTGTACCTTCGTATTTAGTATATGTGGCCCAGTTACCCTTGGAAACGTATCTATATACCAGGGGTATATTGCCATTTGCTGCCCAGGCGGTTTCGCCCCTATAGCAGATATCATTTTTCTTGTTCACGAAATTTTTGCCAGTAGCACTACGATATGAGGACGATATAGTCACTACATAGAAGCTTGTTGCTGGATAAAGGCCTCCTGTAAGCTGGCTCCAACCAGATCTTACTTCCTCATACACATAATATTTACCATAATTATCAAACTTAAAACAGTATTTTCCATCCACACCTGTAGTTGTTTGAGCTAGATAGCCGGGTACGTTAGGGCCCGGGACCGTACCTGCAGGCACTGGCTGGTTAAACAGATATATGGTCCAGCCCGAGACTGGATGTTTGACAAAGGAGGTACCATCACATACTTCTTCATATTTATATCCGCATATTTCACAAGCACTTGCTACAGACATGCAACATATTATGGCAACTGCTGCAAGCAAAAAAATCATTATTCTGTCTATTGATCTCATATTCCTTCCTCCACTCTCTGACGAACATTATTGATCTGTGAATGGATCTTAGATTGTTCTTTTTAATCTCTCCTCAAAAACATAGCCCACAAAGAACCGGAAGAACTTGCTTGTGTTTATGATCTGTATGCAGAGACTATCGAACTTCCCCCACAGAAGCTTTTCCGGCCAGTAAAAAACTAAAATGCTCAAATAGACCCTTAGTCCGATCCGCAAGAGCATCATTAAAAGGGCTTTGCTTTTATTTCAAGGTAGTTTGCTAAAATATTTCTTGAAACTGCTATATATAACTACCCAAATAAAATATAAATGCTTTATTTAGTTGAGCCAGATAAAACTTCTTTTTGTGATGGGATATAGTGTTGTTTTCTGACCTGGACCATAATGTTCTACTGAAAGTGTGGACCCTGAGGAGATACCTCATATAAATCTTTCAGGCTGACTGCTCCTTATATTTTGGGGTGTGTACCACCTGGGAAGAGGTATTATGGACAAGAGTTCCGTGAGTTGAAAACAGGGATATTTTTCGGGAAGTAAGGCCTTGATGGTCAGCCTGCGGCTTGCCATGAACATTAGATCCTTCCTGCTGAAGTTCATTAACTTGACCTTCCTGGTGTTTGTGTCCTTGTGGCCAGATGGTGCAGAGAGCTGCGAAATTGCCGGAACACTATAATAAATATATATAAATTTATGAAAATTATAGCCTATAGATTTCATTAATTGTAAAGTTCATACAATATATATATCTGGCCATTAGCATCTATCAGCAAAGGGTGTTATCATGAAAAACCAGAGAAAAACGTTACTAATGATACTAATGATTATGCTTCCCCTGGCGGCACCAGCTGGTGCAGCACAGGAGAATAAAGAGAAAATTCCTGTTCTGATCAATTTCAAGGACAAGACCGATACGGAACTTATAAAGGCCCATGGCGGCAACGTGAAGCATGAATACAATATCATCCCTGCTGTGGCTGCAGAACTACCTCCGCAGGCCATCGATGCCCTGTCGAAGAACCCGCAAATAGCTTTCATTGAACCTGACGGCCAGGCACAGATCCTTGCCGACCAGATCCCCTGGGGTATTGCCAGGATAGATGCGACCGGAGCTCAGTCCATAGGGATCACCGGCAGCGGTATCAGGGTTGCTGTACTGGATACAGGTATCGATTACAATCATCCTGACCTTAAGGCGAACTACCTGGGTGGGTATGATTTTGTGAATGCTGACAACGATCCTATGGACGATCACAGCCATGGTACTCATGTAGCCGGCACGGTTGCTGCTCTTAGCAATGGCATAGGCGTACTGGGAGCTGCGCCACAGGCAGGGCTGTATGCAGTGAAGGTCGCTGACAGCTCAGGATCATGTTCATATAGCAATATCATAGCAGGCATTAACTGGGCGGTCAACAACAATGCCAATGTCATTACGATGAGCCTTGGTGGTACATCTTCATCATCCACGCTCCAGAACGCTTGTAACAATGCCTACAGCAAGGGAGTGGTGCTGGTGGGAGCTGCGGGCAATTCCGGCGGCTCTGTGATCTACCCCGCAGCCTATGATTCCGTGATAGCTGTGTCTGCAACAGATTCGACCAATACAAAGACATCGTGGTCATGCTATGGTCCACAGGTGGAATTTGCAGCACCAGGAGCCAGTATCAGATCTACTCTGCCAGGAGGCCTGTATGGTTCCATGAGCGGTACTAGCATGGCAACCCCGCACGTTACGGGTGCTGTGGCGTTGCTGATGAGCACGGATGTTGCAGGTACTGTCTATGATACCAACAAGAATGGCAAGTGGGACCCTGCGGAGGTCCGCTCGAGGCTGCAGAGCACGGCAACCGACCTGGGTGCCACCGGCAGGGACAATTACTACGGATATGGGCTTGTGAACGCCTATGCAGCGGTCAGTGGCCTTAACAGCGCACCGGCGGACCCCACTGAGCCAGTGGTCACACCTCCTGAACCGTCGCCAACCCCTGAAGAAACTGAGACCGAACCTGTGGTCACACCTCCTGAGCCTTCAACACCTGTTGTGATGTATGTGGGCGAACTGAGCCTGGAGCAGCAATCCAAAGTGAGCGGCAAGAACACCTTTGGCTGGGCCGTGGCCACAGTAAAGGCAGTGGACGCTGACGGCAAGGCAGTTGCAGGAGCAAATGTCGCAGGAAGCTGGAGCGGTCTGACAAAAGCATCGGTTTCAGGGACCACAGATGCAAATGGTGTTGTTGTGTTCACATCCGCGCAGGTGAAAAATCCCAGAGGCACGCTGACATTCACGGTCACGGGCATCACCTGTGACGGATACACATACGACCCAACGCAGAATGTATGCTCTTCAAAAAGCGTGATGTTCTAAGTAAAAGGATGTGAGGATCGTATCCTGTGCAACCGGGATACGATGATCTGTTTTTATGCCAGAGGATAAAGGCTTCCTTTAGTCTTATTTTTAAGTATTCTCGTCTTCCTGGCATTTCCTGCAAACGCCACTTAGATTCAGACCCGATGCGCTCACGATGAAATGTGCATCATTGGAAATATTGCTGACCAATTCCGACAGGAGAGGGTCCTCCCAATCAGTGATGTCACCGCATTTCACACAGATCAGATGTGCATGGGGCTCCAGATTCGGATCGAATCTCGACTGGCCGTCAGGCAGACTCAGCTCCTGCAGCAAACCAACTTCCTTCAGGACCCTGAGGGTGGCATAGATCGTTGCCAGGCTCACCGTCGGATATGCTCTTCTTATCTCCTGATAGATCCTCTTAGCCGTCGGATGCTCGCAGTTATTGAGCACATATTTGGCGATGGCCATCCTCTGAGGAGTAACTTTTAAATTGTTTTCCCTGAAAGCAGAAATTATTTTTTTATCAATATATTGTGTTTCAGTCATAATTGTTATTAGTTGATAGTTATTCTTAAATAAGATGTTCTCATACTTATAGAGTTAGGGTAAAGCTGAGGGCTATACTTATTACGAAGATTAGAATATTCATGTTTTTTTGAGAGAGTGGGAAAGCAGAAGATAATTTCAATGGAGATTCGGAAAAAAAGGAAGATTTAAGTTAGTATGAGTGTCAACACACATACTGATTATTTACAGTTAGGATTAAGTGGAGGTAAAGATATGAATAAATTGATTGTTACATTGATAGCAATGGGTTTAGTGTTCGCCCTGCTCCCTGCCATGGGCGGCGCAGAAGTACCAACAATAACGTATACGGAGAATTGGGATGGAAGGGGAACCGATTCTAAACATTGTGAATATGCTGGTCAAGAGGGACGTCCAGCAACTGGTTGGATCCACTGGGTGTTTAGTACCAAAGGTGAGTCTACGGATGCCGAGCTGATTCTGGGCGGCACAGGAAGCGGTACATATGCCCCAGGGAATCCGCCTAATGCCAATATATGGCATTTTTACACACCATACTTTGACCTAAATGGGCTTACTGCCACCATTAACCTATACGGTGGAGCACCTGGCTCAGGCGGTGGGCTTGTCATTTCCGATTACTGCCCTGGAGAAAATGGTGGCATAGCAGGTATGCTGCAAGTTACTAAGACAGTTGAAACCTCGTACAACCGTACACACAGCTGGTCCATCGACAAGTCTGTGGACACTGACAATGGATTCACCCATGAAGGATACCCCAAGATCTGGCTGTATACCGACGGAAGTGGTGATGAAAACGCAACCTGGACCGTGGATGTGGCTTATGAGGGCTATACAGACAGTGACTTCATAGTTAAAGGCAATATTAACATCACGAACATTGACGACGATCAAACACTTTGGATCCAGAGCATAGAAGATGTGCTGGGAAATGATACAGTAAACATGATAATTCCTGTCTTTGAGGGAGTTACTTTCCCCTATGAACTCGGACCAGGAGAAAGCCTGAACGGCACTTACTGCCAGTCCCTGGATAGTAAGATGATGGGTGAGAATAATGTGACGGTTATTTTCAGTGATGTGGAAGTTCCTGATGAAGTTGTAGAAACTTTGTCAGACAACGTCCCGATTGACTGGGGAGATCCCGAAAACGAGTTCTACAAAACAGTTACTGTCAAAGACATAAGTGACATCTTTGGCGAAGTGGCGCTTGGCACAGCTACTGCCCCGAACAACGCTCAGTTCACCTACACCAAGGACTTTGCCTGGGCAGACTACGGCAAGGACAACTGTGGTGATTTCAGTTACGACAACACCGCCACTATAGTTGAGACGGGACAAGAAGCATCTGCCACACTCAAGGTAAATGTCCAGTGCTACAACTACGAAACAGCCTACGCCAAGGGTGATGACGCGATTTGCTTCATTCCTACCTTTGCCAACTGGGGCTGGACTAACCCAATCGTACCCGGTGAATATACATGGGATCTCTGGGCAGCTGCAGGGCAGTGCGATACCAGTAAAGGCACCCTGGTCGGTACAGTGACTGTGGTTTATGATGACGATGGCTACGTGACCGTAACCTATAATGTGGGCTCACCCTACCTGCTTGAGGAAACCCACGTGTATGCAGGAACAACGATGTTCCCGAAGGTGAAGCAAGGCAAAAATACTGTCTTTACGGTTGCGCCAGGACTGTACACCAATAATGGTCCGTTTGATGGTAGCCAAGTCTATGTCATCGCACATGCAGTGGTAGGTATTCCTGACCCGAACTTTGGTCCGGCATAATCGACAGATATTTGAACATTCAGCTTTCAGCTGAATGATTAAGAAAATCCGGGATGCATCTCTCTCCCGGTATACTTTTTTATGATGTTTTCCTGTAAAGGTACAGAGAAGAGATGATCTTAAAAAACTTATCATGTTATCATATTGCAGAAGTTTTTTCTTATTGACATGTTGCAATGAGAATGTAAAAACATGCGGGCTTCTGCAAAAAAAGGACGTGTTTCTGTTTTTAAGGAGTATGTGAAGCACCTGGCTTCCTGTATTACCCATGACATCTTTTGTTGGTTGGTTGGTTCTGTACAATTCTGCGATGTCTTAGCAACAGGTTTTTGGTGATAGCTTCACACCAGACTCCTTGTTATAAACAATCGTAATAACGTATTTGAATCTTTCTAAATTATGCTATAGCATGCAGGATAACAGTTTTCCTGAAAATTAAGAGTAAAAAGATTATTAAGATATCAGGACATCATTCATTGATAATGAACGGAAAAGAAAAACATCCGGAGCATGAACCGTATATTCTGCCTGACATAACTCTGCAGAAGGTACATGAAGCCATGCAGGAAGATGTAACTGGTCTTGTAGAACTGTTCAAGGTGCTTTCAGATCCAGTAAGGATACACATTCTTAAAGCTCTGGAAGTACAGGAACTCTGCGTATGCGTGCTTGTAGAGATCACAGACTATAAACATTCTGCATTATCGTACCATCTGAAACTTCTGAAAGAAGAAGGACTCGTGGAATCCACGAGAAACAAAAACTTTCAGATATATTGCCTCACAGATCTGGGAAGATCCCTCCTGAAAGCAATTAAAAGAGCATTCGATCAGTGACTTTCTGTAGGCTGTGCAGTGTTTAGTTTCACATACTTCACACCTTTGAGGGACATAAGTTTCTCAGTTATCGCTTTGACTTCCTGCCCTTCACCATCGAGGATAATTACTTCAAGACAATTATCATGGTCCAGGTGAATGTGGATGGAGGTCTTAATCAGAGCAGAGTAATCATGCTGTATCTCAGTAAGGGAGCTGGTAAGCCCGCGTTTGGTATGATCGTAGATCAGTGTGATGGTGGCAACACGCCTGCCCTTCACATCACTCATCCATTCATAATGCGTTATATAGCTCCTGATGGCATCACGTATACCCTCTGAACGTGATGAATACCCTCTTTGCTCAATTATACTATCAAATTTCGTAAGAAGGTTCTCAGGCAGAGAAACGCCAATTCTCATCAATTCTTGTTCCATTGAATCACCCGTAGATAAGACATATACATAATAGATATAAATCTACTTAATGAAATCAAAGAATAATAACATTTTGTATGTTTCAATAATCTGTTTATTAAGACGAAAAGTACTAATATGAGAAAATATAATAAAAAGGACTTCAATAGAGGAATGTTATGAAAGGCGAATTACTATATTCAGGAAAAGCAAAAAACATATACAGGACCGAGGACCCTTCAAAGTACATATCCGAGTTCAGGGACAGCCTTACTGCCTTCGACGGCAAGAAGAAGAGCGAAGCCTCAAAAAAAGGATATTATAACGCCCAGATCTCAAAAAAGCTCTTCGAGCTATTGGAAAGTAAGGGTATCAGGACCCACTACATCAGGATGCTGTCAGACACTGAGATGCTTGTGGAAGCTGTGGACATCATTAAAATAGAGGTCATACCCCGTAACATCGCTGCAGGTTCTATCACGCGCAAATATCCTATCAAAGAGGGCACAGTGTTCAAAAAGCCTGTCATCGTCATGGACTACAAGAGCGATGAGTACGGCGATCCCATGCTTAACGAAGATATCGCAGTAGCCCTGGGGGTTGCCACATACGAAGAAATAGCCATTATCCGCCAGATTGCCCTCAAGGTCAATGAAATCCTCATCCAGTATCTTGATGAGCGTGGGATAGCCCTGCCGGACTTCAAGCTGGAGTTTGGGAGAAAGGATGGACAGATCCTGGTGGCAGATGAAATCTCCTGTGATACATGTCGTTTCTGGGATAAGGAGACAGGAAGGTCTATGGATAAAGATATCTTCCGCTTCGATAAAGGAGACCTTACAAAAGCATATGAAGAAGTAGCAAAACGTATCGTTCCAGAGATATTCCACTGAGCCATCAGGGAGATACATCATGCAAAAATATGATGTTATAATTGTTGGTGCAGGTGTTACGGGACTGCTTTCAGCTTTAGTGCTTTCAAAGCACGGAAAAAAAGTACTGATACTGGAAAAAAACAAATATGTAGGAGGAAATTGCAATAGTTATGAAGTGGATGGGTTCCAGGTGGATACTGGCCCACATGCAATCACTCACCTTCTCGAAGGTCCACTAAAAAGAATCATGGAAAGCTATTTTGACTATTTACCAGTTTTTGAGGACTACGGAGACTATTTCATACGCACCCACAAACGTATAGTGAAAGTACCTTCTAATATAAAGGAATTCGTAACATTTGATGTACTTCCAAAGATGGACAGACTGTTGCTTAGTCAGGCTATCACTAAAGCTCTTACCTACACCACCTTTGGCATGGATCTGTCAAAACAATCTGTATATGATTTTCTTCCCAAGAACCTCTCTAAAGATACTTATGAATTTGCTGATGCTATCTCCTATTTTCTTTCAGGCAAGGACATGAAATACACATCAGCACAGAGAGTACTTGAAGGAAGTGCCTTCTTAAGAGATAGTGTCGATCCGGACCAATTAGAAAATATTCTCAAAACAGATGATAACAGCTCTGATTCTAATGAAGATGATAATGAAGATAAAGTATTGCAGAATCTTATTCCTTTTAACCTGCATACCTCACTTCAAACCCGTCTGAACAAAGTATCACACCCCCTTACAACTCTGGGGAGGCTTGCCACTAATAAGGTCAGTTATTCACAAGGCTATCCACGTAAAGGTCTTAAATCCCTGCTTAATGCCATACTTTACTCACTGCCCAAAACAGTTGAGATAATGGTGGAAAATCCGGTCCGCAAAATATTAGTGGAGGATGGAGTGGCAAAGGGTGTAATAGCAGATGACATTTACCTCGCAGATTTAGTTATTCATACAGGTTTTGCAAAGGATCTTCCCAGGCTTATTGATGACCTGCCCTCTTCTTATGTCAAAGAACTTGAAGGTATAGTACAGACAAAGAGTCTTACTATCTGGCTTGGGCTTGATACAACCATGGAAGCCTTCAATTATATAGGTTCAGAGATCTGGTTCAAAGAAAAACCATACTGGGCAATGCCTATAAGCAACTACGACTCATCCCTTGCACCTGAAGGTAAACAACTTGTAGGTTTCAGTTTTATCGTGGATCAGGACAAAGGTGAAAGATCTGAGATCAAAAAAGCGTATGAAACCATATACAATGCTATTCCAAATATAGAGGACCACGTGGAGATGAAGCACGAGCAGATTATAATTCCTGAAAAAGCTGCTGTTACCATTAATGGTAATTTTGCAGATATCAGAACACCTGTCAGGAATCTGTATCTCGCAGGAACTGATACAGACAGGCGTAGTATGGGCATTACAAGGGCAGCATATTCGGTTATAGAAATGTTGCGGATACTAACTACAGATGGTAATCTTCACAGGAGAGGAGAAAAGAACTCATCTCCTTAATATCATTGTCCTCAACCTGTCAGCAGCACTTTCTGTACGGTCAGCAATCCGACCAATGTTCTTTGCAAGCTCCACAAAATAATAAACATCTCCATCCCCAAGTAAATCTCCCTTTTCAAATATCTTCTTCATAAGATTTTTTTCTATAATATCTACCCTGTGTTCCATTTCTTCCACTTTGGTAACAAGTTCAAGGGTATCATGCACGTCTTTCTTACCAAAAGAAGACTCAAGAAGTTCGCTAAGAGTATTTACCAGAAGTTCATACATTTCCACCGTTTCAAGAGTTCTTGACATTAGTTCACGGAATCCTTCTTCAATTTCTTTTGGCACATTACAATTTCTCAGTGTAAGCCAGTAAGCTGCATCCTGACATTCATCAGAAATAGAATCCTGCGGTTTGAGAAAATTAAGAAGGTCATCTGCATGTACTGGCAACATTATGGAAGAAGAAAGTTCAGATCTTATAGTTTGCTTAATTACGTCTGCCTCGTGTTCAAGTGCATCAATTTCATTATTAAGCTTTATCACGGTGGCCATATCACAGGCAAAGTATGCAGAAATTTCCTCATTCAATTTGCGTACAGCATCTCCTGCTTTAATAGCATGCATGTGCAGAGGCCTGAAAGGAGATTTTGCAAAAATATTGAGTACAGAGCGTATATATTCTCTCTTTGTCAAATTCCTATCCCCATGAGTCCGGTAAATATTAAAGCTGATGTCACAGCTGCTACAGGTACTGTGATTATCCAGGATATTACTATCTTTCCGATAACACTTAAATCAACCGCTGCAAGACCACCTGCAAGACCAACGCCTATAACGGAGCCAACAAGGGTATGGGTAGTTGAAATTGGCAGTGAACTATAACTATGCAGCACTACCACAGAAGCAGTGGCAAACTCTGCACAGAACCCTCTTGTGGGAGTAAGTTCAGTTATTCTGTTTCCTATAGTTTGTATTACTTTATATCCCCATGTCGCAAGTCCAAGTACCATGCCAAACCCCCCAGTAACCATAATCCATGTAGGAATTTGTACACCATCCATACCAAGTACATTAAGTCCTGCATATAAAGGCCCTATTGCATTTGCAACATCGTTGGAACCATGGGCAAATGCCATGTAGCACGCTGTCATTGTCTGAAGGTATATGAATTTTTTTTCAATGGAAAAAGGTTTTTCAGTGCGTTGCAGGATAAAATGAGAAACAAGCATAAAGAGGATATACGCGATAAGAGCACCGAGTAATGGTGAAATCAGCCAACTTGCCACTATTTTAAATAAGACTTCCCAATGTATCTCACTATAAGATATTATTCCATGATATGCTGACACAAGTCCAAATCCAAGAACTGAGCCTACTATGGAGTGAGTAGTTGAAACCGGAAGATTGTAAAACGTAGCAAGTGTGATCCAGAACCCTGCAGCAAGGATTGCTGCGAGCATGCCGATCACTACAAGATGAGGATCGACCGTTTTAATGTGCTCCACAGGTACAATACCTTTAGCAAGGGTCGAAGTAACACGTTTTCCAAAGAATACAGCACCAAAGAACTCAAATGCACCCGCAATAATAATCACCTGTTTTAATGAAAGAGCTCCACTGCCAACTGAAGTTCCCATGGCATTTGCAAGGTCATTGGCTCCTATATTCCATGCCATATATAATCCTGCAGCTACAAGGGCTATCACAAAAGGATTAAAAATATCCATTAAGAAATGTCCTCCTATTAACTATGTGGAGAATTTAGTAAGATATAGATAAATGTAGGTACAATAGTCTATATACTTCTATATAGTATATACACTTAATAAAACAAATCAAGAGTTTTTTGGGATTTAAGCTCATTGATCAGGCGTGCTTTCGGTTTCCATGCTTCCATGGGAGTTTTAAGCCTTGAGGACATATCCAACAAAGCAGAATCAATACTTTCAAACCTCTGGGGAGAATTATGTAATGCATTACGAGTCGCTTCCCTTACGACCCATACGCCCAGAGGTGCCCAGTATTCAGGTCTGATCTCTCTGATAATGAATACTGAAGCTTGTCTTTTTATGCTGTTAAGATATTCAAGTACTCCAAGACGTGCTGCATAATATCCACCTGCAAGAGTGGAATACTTTTTTTTACCATCAATACCCTCACTATCACTGCCTATCCATGCAGATTCACCCGACCATACTGCACGAGGCATCCATATCTCTATAAGTTCATAGGAAAAAATTCGTGGAATAAGAAGTATTTCAAAATGATTTCCAAAAGCTCCTCCGCTAAATAGGGTTATATGACTGATTTGAGAATGATCGCGTACTTTATTTAACAATTCTTTGCCTAACATATCGTCAACAGCAGTTATTGACCAGCGTGTAGGCACCAACTTACGTTCCTTTCCAAGAAGGCCAATAGAAAGCAGCCGAGTTATGTGTTCTTGGGATATATTGGCACAACTAAGCTCTACAATTGCATCCTTTGCCAGTATATCATCATCATAGACCAGATAATCTACTTTTTTTGGGACATCCGGGTTCTCTGTTATGTCAAGATCCTTAAGCTCACCTGAAGGACCCATCGGACTGAGTACACTGTCAAATTTTAATCTGTTGGTAAGTGGTTTATTAAACCAGGCTTCTGTATCCACTGGAGTTCTGGAAAGAGCCAATTCCTGAGATTTCAGTAACAAAGGGTCCTTTGGGTTGGAAGCATCATGTACATTCATACGAGCCCCTGCCCTCACAAGCCTTGAACGTGCTCTAATTATTGAAGGAATATCCATGCTAAGCAATTTCTTAGGGTCCTCCAGCAAAGACGACTCTTCTCCTGTCATATCAGGAGGCACCATGGGACCTGACATCACTGAAGGATATTCGTGTCTGCCAATGAAAACTGAAGGAGGAGAGGCACCAAACACAGAAGTTGTACCTTTATTTACTGTTACACATGACTCTATGGAGCGGAACTTCTCAAGTATGGGACATGCAGGACGCCCGCAAAAACCCCTGCCCTTGCACAGTACACATTGATTATGGCTCAAATCTGCTCTTTATCTCCACATAGACTACATGATACTGCTTCTGGTAAATTTTTATAGAACCAGCCAGAACGCTGTACATACCTGCAGATATTGCACATACCTTCTATCTGTTCTTTTTGATCAATCTCCTTAAGAAGTCTGGCAGAGAATTTTCTTATTTCTCTATGTACATCTTCTGAAAAATCAACTTCAGCTCCCCTCTTTTCACTCATATACTGTGATACAGCAGCCCTTGAAAGGCAGAGTATCTCAGCGATCTCCTGCTGAGTACATCTATGTTCAGAGAAAAGCACACGTGCTATTTCTGCCCTTATGGCTGGAAGGACTTTTTGCACCATTATCTCGCAGGTAGTTTTCAAAAAACCGTTCTCCATATCAAACTTTATTTTTTTTCTGATAATCTTCAATGGCAACCCTTAATGTATCAGGAGCAAAATTTGAACAATCCATCTTACCAGGCGGGAGACCTCCCAAGGCTTCAGCCACATCTTCCTTTGTGATGTGCATGGCTTCTTCAATTGTTCTACCTTTTGCCATCTGTGTTACCATACTTGAAGTGGCTATAGCTGCAGCACACCCAAAGGCTTTGAACTTCACATCTTCCAGTATGCCATTTTTAACTTTAATGTAGATAGTTATCACATCACCATCAGCAGGATTTCCCAGCTGTCCCACTCCATCTGCATTCTCAATGATACCTACATTTTTAGGATTAGTGAATTCTTCAAGAAGTTTTTTACTATACATTAGATATCCTCTCCAAAAGGAGACATCTGGCGTAATTTAATAACTGCTTCTTCCAGAAGATCAACTACAATATCTACTTCTTCCATTGTATTCTCTTTTCCCAGTGTAAACCTCAGTGAACCATGAATGTAATCAACACCAGGATCAATGGCTGAAAGTACATGAGAAGCTTTCTGGGACTTAGAAGAACATGCAGAACCAGTAGAAACTGCGACACCTTTCATGTCCAATAACATAAGTAAAGATTCGCCTTCTACATACTTGAAACTCATGTTTACGTTATTTGGAAGGCGTTTTTTTTCGTGACCGTTAAGCTTTGCATGAGGTATTTTGCCGCAGATCTTTTTAATCATGGAATCACGCAGATGCTCCATGTGTCTTGAATCATGCTCCAGATTTTCATGGGCAATTGACATAGCCTTTGCGAACCCCACAATTCCTGGAATATTCTCAGTACCAGGGCGAAGCCCACGTTCATGTCCTCCTCCCTGTAAAAGAGGGAGAATATTGATACCATCACGCATGTAAAGGGCACCCACACCTTTAGGACCATATATCTTATGTGAAGAAATGGATAACATATCCACCCCTAATTCATTAACATCAGTAGGTATCTTGCCCACAGACTGGACTGCATCAGTATGCAGAATTATTCCTTTCCCTTCAATCAGTTTACTGATTTCTGTTATCGGTTGTATGGTACCAATTTCATTATTCGCATGCATTATACTTATGAGAATTGTTTCTTCTTTTATGGAATCTTCAAGGAATTGCAAATCAACGATACCATCTCTATCCACCGGCACATAGGTTACTTCAAATCCCTCTTTTTCGAGTTGTTCACAGGTGCGCAATACGGCAGGATGTTCTATAACGGAAGTTATTATATGTCTTCCTTTTGAAGAACACATATAGGCTGCCCCTTTTATAGCCATGTTGTCCGATTCAGTTCCACCTGATGTAAAAATTATTTCTGTAGGCTGCGCACCTAATGTTTGTGCTACTTGTTCACGGGATAGACTAAGCGCTTCTGAAGCTTCCTGACCATAAGAATGTAAACTTGAAGCATTTCCAAATTTTTCAGCAAAATAAGGAAGCATTGCTTCCAAAACTTTGGGATCAACATGTGTTGTAGCACTGTGATCCATATATATGCGCTTCATGCTTCACCTTGCTGTTAGTAAAGGAAATATATACCTTTACTTAAAGGTATGCCAATCATTTTTTAAAGATTGATTTATCTATAGGGGGATATAAAATGTTTTTTAATCTTTGATTTGATCAGGAGAAAAACCTCTTTCAATAAGGACCTCTTTCATTCGAGCCAGATGGTTGCCCTGCAACTCAACAGCATTATCTCTTACAGTACCGCCACAAGCGAACTTGGATTTAAGATAGGTTGATAGTTCGTGAAGGTCGATTTCATGCGCATCAAAACCTTCTATAACTGTTACCTCTTTTCCATATCTTCTTCTGTTGACCTTCACAGTAATTCTTTGTTGCTCTTTTGCTACTTCTTCGCAGATGCACAATTCCTTCGGCAATCCGCATACTGGGCACATCTCTGAACTCATCTATTGATATTTCCTCCGAAATTATTAGCCATTTGACCATAAACTATACTTAAATAGTCGTATAAAATAAACAGCGATGATATTAAAACCTAATGGTGAATTACTCGCATCTGACGTTGAATTTGCAGAAGGTATTATCTCTCAAACAAGGGGATTAATGTTTCGAAAAAGTATTGCAGAAAAATATGCACTTGTTTTCATATTGTCCACTCCGAAATCTGTTTCTGTACACATGTTTTTTGTATTTTTTCCAATAGATGTACTTTTTCTGGATTCAGAAAAAAAAATACTTAAAACTGCACGATTAAAACCATGGATTGGATTGGCAAGATCCCCTGAAAATACCAAGTATATTATTGAAATGCATGTTGGATCCATAGAACGTCACAGATTGGTTGCCGGTGAATACTTAAAGATAGATTGTTCATGATGTATTCATAATTCCCATTATTGTGGCATTGAAGCAACATCTATGGACATATGAGATTTTATAGAAGATACACACATGTTTTGGAACTTAGTAATGTCAAATTTATGAATGTCAAAATCGCATCAATAAATGATGAAGTCAGTTTCATAAATTTCAAACAACCACTTAATTACATATCGGTCGTAACTTTTTCTAATCATCTCAACCCCTCAAGTCTTTTCTGGTAAAACAGATACTGCTGTGCATAACCACAGTACTTTCCAAAGTATAACCTTCCCCATTTACCTATTTTATTTTTTGTCATACCCTCTTTGAAGAACTCATGGTCTCCATAGTAGTTCTTTATCACTTTTTCTACATGTGTATCCACCGGGAAAGCCTCTGTTTTCCCGAAAGCAAAAAGAAGTATGCAATCAGCAACCTTTTCCCCTATGCCATCCATCGTCATAAGTTTCTTTTTAGCTGCTTCATAATCAAGTTCAAAAAGTTCATTCAGATCAATGTCTCCATCTATTATTTGTATTGCTGCCTTTCTTATACGATTCGTTCTGAACCCCAGCTTGCAGTCACAAAGGTCAGACTCACATGCCATTGCTAAAGCAGCAGGTTGTGGAAAACTATAATGTTCCTCATCAATTTTCTTACCAAAAAGGCGGGATAGTTTTAAAATACCTTTCTTTATATTGGGAATACTCCAGGCTGTGGCAAGAAGGTATGATATCAAGCATTCCCACGGCTCCTGTCGTATCAGGCGCATACCTCGGTAACTGCGAATAGCCTCATTCATATATTTATCTTTATTTACTGTTGTCAGTATACAGTCAAGATTATCATCAAACCGGAAGTAGCTACGGAAAAATGCAGGAGATAATCGAGAATCAATGTATACCAGACCAGTTTTCACGTCTTGCCAGGCACGCACTACATCTCCTTGTACAACGCCTGTCCATACATTATCTGCCTTGTCCCATCTGAAGACCTGTCCACAATCCAAAGTATAGTCAAGATTGAAATTATCGCACTGAAGAGTGTAGATCTTCTCACCTCACCTTTTTCTAATTTCCAATTCCCTGAGAAATATTGAAGCTGTTACTGTATCACCCAGACCTACAGTAGAAACCGGATTGTCGCTGAGCAGGGTAGGCATAATGCAGATCTGGTAACCATTATATATGCCAGCTACACCACGTTCAAAACTAATGGTTGCTGCCGTTTCAATGAAACGTTGCATCTGAGCTTTTCCAAATTCACTTTCCTTAAGAGTTGAAGATATTAATTCTAATTTATTTCTTTCATAAAGTTTACCTGTAGATGCAAATATACCGGCACAAGCAACACCAAAACCCATTGCTTTCAATTGTTCTTCAGGTTTCAGGTCAGGCTGTTTGGATATACTTAGGATATATTCTCTGGTATGAACTATCATTTTCTTAAGTCCAGAAGTCAGTAGACTACGCATTGAGGCTTCAATTATGGAAAAAATATCCATCTGTAATATTTTAGATGTACTGATTTCATGCAAGGGCATAAGCATGGTAAGTTCATCTTCATTCATACCTATTGAATCCACAAGAGGTGCAATCATAGAAAAAACCTCTAAAGCGATGTATTTTTTAGTAAAATGACCAAATTCAACATGTATTGACATTTCCTCATTCATAGATCCCCATTTTTGTATTTGCTTAATTGCCTGTTTAAGCTTGCTTAGATACGTTGAACCATCAGGATATTTTTCAAGCATCATATGAAAACCTGATATCAACAGCCCGTCCATTTCACCTGCATGCTGGATTACATAATTCTCAAAATGTGGACTCAATGAAAGTGACATGTTCAAAAGGTCATAAGTGGCAATGAACCGGTTTTCCCGGGGAACTGTAAACCCGAAGTCTTCAAGTTCTACTTTCTCCCCTTTTTTGAAGTCGAACACAAAATGTATGTTCTCCTCTTCATCGCTGTTTTTCTGAGATTTTGAGTCATGGCCCGGAATTAAAATTGCCTTTTTTGAAAAAAAAGAAAGCAGTTTTTCTGTAGGTTTCACAACATTGGGTACAACAAGGTCCGCTCCCATTTCAGAAAGAACATTGGCCATTATACCCATATTGCCACCAATTCTCAATTTTGACCTGTGGCTAAAGTGGTCTTTCAGATATTTGAATACTTTAGGTTCGTTAATAAGCCATTCTGCACCAATGCCTTCTTTCATACACAGAATAAGCCCCGAAAGGAAATCAGAATTTGAATTAATAATACCGGGAGGATTTTTCAGTTTTTGAATTATTTCTGCAGTATTCATCGAAGCAAACATAGCTGATACTTCTGTGCCACTGATAGAATACAAGGCATCTATATTGGCGTTATATGCACAGAGTATTTTCATCAGAAACTCCATTCAATTATCTATCTGCTTTTTTCTCAGCATAGCAAGAATTGCCGCAAAGGCGCCAGCTGAAATTGTGTCACCAATTCCAACTGTACCCACCGGATCCTGAACAACTTTTGTAGGGATAACTATGAGGTCGTGGTTAATTGCACATATGCAACCATCCTCAAACTCTGTTCCTGTGCATACATCTCTTCTTACGAGATATTTTTCTAGTTGTTCAAGGTCATCATGTCCTCTTTCTGATATTGGAACTTTAAGGGCTGTCTGTCCATCTTTAAGACTGCCTATGTCACCATGCAGCGCCTGTGCCGCAGCAAGAGTTGCTGAGAACATTAAAGCGTCTCTGTGCTCTTCTACTGTCAAAGGAAAATCTCTTGAAGCTACACAAATATAGAAACCCAATGAGTGTACATGCACTCTTTCAAGCTTAAGCTCACATAAAAGCTTAACAGCACCTTCATATAATGCAGAAATACTGTTCTCACCTTTGCTGATAACAGCATATGCCAGTTCCTCATGGCCCAGAACATTCAGAGCATTAGCTACCTCTATGGTATCTAATCCCAAAGAAGAAACATGCTTATACACAATATCTTTAAGAATTGCTTTTCTGATGACTTTGTTCTGAATAGAGGTAAACTCCACATGTATGCGCATGTTAGGATTACCTTCCTTTAGCCTTTCGATAACTTTTACTGCTCTTTTGACATAATGCCTGTAAGTGGTTCCATCCTCATATTCTTCCTTTATCATCTGATAACCTGAAAGAATAGCACCATCGATCATTCCATTCATCTTTGACAGGTGCTCATATAGATCTTCACTCATATCTATGCGCACCCATGTGGGTCTTGAAGAAATGATTAGTCTATTATCTCTGGGAACTTCAAATACCTCTTCAGCTAATTCAAACTTTGTACCTTTTGAAAATTCAAGTATCCAGTTAACTTTGGGCTTTTGGTAACTATCATAAGCTTCACTTGGATGTTTGAACTTAAGCACACCATCTTCAATCACAGGATATTTGATGTTTGCAGTATCTACAAAATATTCTGCCTGTTCTTTAGAAAGCCATGGGACATATACTATAACATTATTGATTCCCAGATTTGCAAGCAGGTTAGAAATTATACCTGCCTGTCCTCCCATACGGGCTTTATCAAAAACCAAGTTATCCATGAGCCACTTGTGGATCTCCGTCGTGTATGTGGGAACTTCGGCAGCTTTCCCATCCCTCATGGCTATCACAAGCCTTGCTACAAGATCCACGGGATCTTGAATCTCACGAGGATATTCTGTAACTCTTTGCTGAACTGACTTTTTTCCCACGGTGGAAATAAGTTTATGAATATCCTTCTCTTTCACATGCTTGATAGCATCTACATTGCAATTATATGCAACAAAAATACCTCTTATACCAGTAAGTATCTTGCTTATGTTGTAATATGCTATTGAATAACGTTTTTCCCATTCATTAATGTTCATCCCTTCACCCATTATAAAAATAAATGCTATATTATGTTGTATATTCAGCATTTATGCGTACATAATCATAAGTAAGATCACAGCCCCAGGCAGTGGCACTACTTTGTCCCAGCCCAAGGTCTACAATGATATCTACCTTTGATTCACCCATTATTTTTCCAAGCAGTGAAAGAACATGATCATCGGTTGCAAGTATTTTTCCTTTGTTAACCAGCTGTATCATATTTTTACCATCTGAGAAGGTAAGTGATAGCTTTTGCTGATCCACTTCTGCACCTGAATAGCCAACGGCTGCAATGACTCGTCCCCAGTTTGGATCTTTTCCAAATATCGCTGTCTTTACAAGTGGAGAACGTACTATGGCTTTTGCTGCAAGACGTGCATCTTCGTCATATAAGGCACCTGTTACCTTTGCTTCTATGAGCCTTGTAGCTCCTTCCCCATCTGAAGCAATCATTTTTCCAAGTTCGATCAGCACATAGTCAAGTCCCTGCTGGAATTCTTCAATCAATGGCTGAATTCCACTTTCTCCTGTTGCTGTCAAAAGCACCATGTCATTTGTGCTTGTATCGCCATCTACTACAACCATATTGAAGCTTTTATTCACCGCGTTTGTAAGGCATTCATGTAGTAATTCTTGTGCAATAATGGCATCAGTATAAGCAAAACATAGCATTGTGCCCATTTTAGGCTCGATCATCCCTGCACCTTTGGCAATCGCTCCTATACGAATACCACTGTCAAGCTCAACAGCAATTTCTTTCATTTTTTTATCAGTGGTCATTATAGCCTTTGCTGCAGCATGGCTTCCTTCATTATCTGCTTTTAATGAATCTATTACCTTTGGAAGATTTGAAGTTATCCATTCCATATTCAGTGGTCTCCCGATAACACCAGTAGAAGCTACTGCTACATATTCGGGATTTATTGACAATGCATCTGCTAACATGCAGGCCATTTTTCTTGCATCTTCAACTCCTTGTTCACCGGTAAAAGCATTTGCATTTCCACTATTGACTATCAAAGCACTGAGTTTTCCATGTTTTTTTATATGTTCTCTCGTAACAATCAGTGGAGCTGCAATTACCTTGTTCATGGTAAACATTCCAGCTGCATTGCCTTCTGCCACTATTACTCCAAGTCCCATCTTACCGGATTTGATACCCCACGCTTTAACACCCTTTACGGCACATATGCCCCCATCAATTGCTTTCATTGTTCTGCATCCCTTCCGAGTCCTTTTATGATGTCACCACGAGTGATAATCCCTACAAGTATATCATCTTTTACAACAGGAAGACGGTTTATCTTGTGTTTTGTTATGAGCTTGACGGCATCATAGATGCTTTTTTCAGGTGATATAACATGCACTTTCTTTTGCATTATCTCACTGACAGGTTTTGATCCGATATCATTAAGCATATGCTTTGTTTCTTCCCAGTTCAGAAGTTCACGTAAAGGGATTTCTATAATTTCGAATGGACTGGGCAGCCACAAACCACCATGTTCCGGAACTTCCAGCAATTTCAGCAGATCAGCTTCAGAAACTATACCAACAACCCTGCCATCTTCTACTACCGGAAGACCGCTTATGTTATGTTTTTTAAGTAGCTGAGAGGCTTCACTTATAGTTGTTTGAGGGTTGCATACAATTACATCAGTATTCATTATATCTTTTACTTGCATTGCATTACACCAACTGATTAAGATAAAAAGATTAAGGCGCCATACCTGGTATCCATAGACCCATAGTCTCATCCATCCCACACATAATATTCATATTCTGGATAGCCTGTCCAGAAGCACCTTTTACAAGATTGTCAATGGCTGAGATAACAACTATCCGATTATTATATGAATCCACCTCAAAACCAATATCACAGAAATTGGAACCTTTTACTGCAGTAAGAGAAGGAATGCCATCCACCACTCTGACAAATGGCTTGTCCTGATACATTTCAGAATACAGATCCATTACATCGTATTTTGTGAGTTTGCTTTTGGTAAAGATATGAGCTGTAGTAAGTATACCTCTTACAGAGGGAATTATATGCGGAGTGAAACTGATCTTTGTAAGAGAACTATCCAGACGCTGTAACTCCTGGGTGAACTCTGCCATGTGACGATGAGTTGTTAGCTTGTAAGGCTGCACATTTTCAGCCATATTTGGGTAATGAGAGGCTTCACTTGGCTCAATACCAGCACCTGACACACCTGTCTTTGAGTCGAATACTACACTATCTATCATCGAAACATGTGCAAGGGGAGCGGCTGCAAGGATAGCACCTGTGGGAAAACATCCGGGATTGGCTACGAGTTTCTCATATTTTATTTCAGGATGAAGTTCTGGAATCCCGTAAACCACCTTACGTGGGTCCAAATGCTTGATACCATAAACTTTTTCAAAAACATTTGTTTCAAGTCTATAATCAGCACTTAAGTCAATTACCTTTAGTTTGCCGTCAAAAAGTTTTGGGACTATTTCCATGGAAGTTCCATGGGGTACAGCTACAAAGACCACATCACATCTATTTTTTATTTCCTGAGGGTCAGGATTTTCGAACTCGAGATCCATCATATCTTTAAGGTGTTTATGTACTGCAGATACTTTTTTGCCAGTTAGCTTGCGGGATGTTGCAAGTTCTATCTTTGCTTCAGGATGATTGAGCAACAAACGCATTAGCTCACCGCCAGTATAGCCGGATGCACCGATAATTCCTATGTCAAGCATGATACTCACTTTATATATAAGATTGAATTTTGAGAAATATTATTTAATGTTTTTGAACTAATAAAAGTGTTTGTAATAAAAGTGTTTGTAAATTAAAATTTTTGTATCACTAAGAACAATGTCAGAATCTGTTTACTTCCAAGAATATAAATAATTCAAACGAAGGCTTTGTAGAAAACCTACTTTTAATTTTAT
>JACIVZ010000080.1 GCA_014361205.1 Methanomethylovorans sp.
TTGGCAATCACACCTTTAAATCTGCCAGTATGCTGCCATATTCCTCCCGTGCGGCCAACATGTATGAAAGGTATGTACTCATGAGTACCATACATTATTACATGCTTTACCTTTTCAGGCAATTGTTCATATGGTATATCCATAGAAAATCCCATATGTTTTGCCAGTGATTCAAGAGACTGCATATAGTAGCTATCGGCTGAGTTCCAGGGTTCCACAGCTCCTTGACGCAGGCTCAGCGTTTTATCTGGCACAATTAATTCCGGATCGAATTCCATTGATGTGCCCAAGCCATGACATTCTGGACATGCCCCCTGTGGACTATTAAAAGAGAATGCAGAAGGTTCCATTTCTTCAAAACCTGTTCCACATTCAGGACAGGCCATCTTCTCGCTGAATATAAGCTCATCACCATCAAGTACCTGTATAATCACAGTACCGCCACTTTTTTCAAGGGATATTTCAATATCTTCGGCAAGTCTTTCCCGAATATCTTCCTTTATGACAAGCCTGTCAACAACGATGTCTATGTTATGCTTATAATATCTTCCAAGTTCGATATCCTTTGCTTCTTCAAGCGTATGTATTTCCCCATCAATACGCACTCTTGAGAAACCATCTGCTAGCAAATCTGCCAGTAATTTCTTGTATTCTCCTTTCCTTTCCCTTACCAAAGGTGCTAATACATGAATCTTTGAACCTGCCTTAATGTTCATTATACTGTCTACAATCTGATCCACACTTTGAGGTTCTATAATCCTGCCACAGTCCGGACAATGACGAATACCTATCCTGGCATACAGAAGTCTTAAATAATCATATATCTCAGTAACAGTACCTACAGTGGATCGGGGATTTTTACTTGTTGATTTCTGTTCTATAGAGATAGCGGGAGATAGACCCTCTATATATTCTACATCAGGTTTTTCCATAAGACCAAGGAACTGGCGGGCATAAGAGGACAATGATTCCACATATCTACGCTGTCCTTCAGCATAAATGGTATCAAATGCAAGGGAGGATTTTCCTGAACCACTAAGCCCGGTAATCACTATGAGTTTGTCCCTTGGAAGTGTTAAATCGATATTTTTCAGATTGTGCTCTTTGGCACCTCTAATAATTATATTGTTCAAGGACATGGTCTAATTAATCTCTTTGTAATATATTTTAATAAAAAAGTAATCTGGGAATGGGGTATTTCCCAACATGCCTCACTTATGCCATATCATCACCGTCTATTATATTTAAATAATTCGGCAATTCCCATGAAAGCATTAGCAAGTATTAAAATTATATAAATAATAATTTGTACTAAGCACAATTCACAATGCTCTCGTTCCAAATCTCAGCAGGATTGGTCATCTACTCTTTCCCCGCTCTTGAAAGGAGCTTCTTCAGATCATCTATATCTAAGGCAAGTTTTTACTATAATCACCTGTAGTATCTTGGTAGTATCTTTATTTGAATCGAAAAGAAAATAAAAAAATAATAAAAGAGAGAAAATTCTCGTCTGAATATTCTACCCTTCAATGTGACTTGATGTACTCTATCATCCTAGGCGTCAGCAAAGGTGCTATTTGCGGAAGCATATTAGGCATCAGGTTTGCCATTGCCGCAGGCATGAGATCAGGCATCTGCTCTAACATGTAATCTGGCATAGGGACTCGCTTTTCTACTGCTTTAAGCATCTTTGGCATGACTTTTGGCATAAGTGATGGCATAAGCAAAGGCATCATCTTTGGCATTAAGGGTTTCATAAGTGAGTCCATTCCAGGCACATATTTAACAGTTTTCATCATCATCTGCAGATATGAAGGCATAGCTTCCATCATATCAGGCAACAGTTCTACCATCATCTCAGTCATGTTCTCTGGTACCATCAGCTCTATCATCTTGTCAAATGTCGCCCATGCTGTTAAAGTCACATTAGTTGTATCAGGTATATCATATCCCAAGCTACGTGCGGCAAGTGCACCGAGATCCTGTATCTCCATATCTACATTGTTATCCCTTGCAGCTATCCTGAACTGCACCAGGCAGCATGGACACAAAGCTGCCATTATGTCAGCATTCTGATCAACGGCTTCCTGAAGTCTTATATTTCCTATCCTTCCTGCAACTTTTGGCTCATCAATAAGCGTTACCACGGAACCGCAACAGAGTGCTTTATCTCTGTTGTGTTCCATTTCCCTGAACTCAACCCCCGGTATAGCCTTGAGTAATTCTCGCGGAGGCTCATAAACACCTGCACCGGCTCTGCCAATGTGGCATGAATCGTGCCATGCGACAATCTTATTCAATGGAACCTTAAACTTTGGTTTTAGGATATCCATCTTATCAACCAGCACTTCCGAATAATGCCGGGCGTCGATCTTATATTCCATTCCGAGCTTTTCAGCCCACTGGGGATAAAGAGTTCTCCACATAAGCAGACATGCAGGACAAGAAGTAACAACAGTCTTTACTCCTCTTTTCTGCATGTTAGCAGTATTCATCTTCATTATCTTTTCGAAGATGTCCCATTTCCCTGCAACGAGCATAGGGATGCCACAGCACGCTTCCTTTTCTCCAAGATATGTAAACTCGATTCCGGCTTCATCAAGGAGGCGCACAGTACCCACTGCTACATCTTTTTCCACAAAGGATGCAGTACATCCTGCAAAATAAGCGATCTCTGCCTTATCCTTAATCTTGGCACGGATATCATTGGGTAGCCAACCATCTCTGTCTTTTCTGTAATTTGCCCAGATGTTTCTTTCTTTTTCAAGACTTTGAGCCATGATTTCAAAGGGAGGTATAGTCATCATCTTTTTCTGCTGAACAAAAACTTCTCTGAGCGTCATCCAGGAACGTTCAATAGGCAGATCAAGTTGGCAGTAATAATCGCACATCTCACACGTTGTGCAAGCCATGAATGTGTCTACCTGCTCTTGATCCAGCTTTGCTCTGCCTTCAATATACTCTTTAAGGAAGAACCACTTTCCACGAGGAGATTGTGATTCCCACCCCCTGCCATAATACTGGTCACACTCGCGCACACAGTAACCACACTGTGCACATGTATAGGCATGGGAAAGTACGTCACCAGGTATACCTTTCTGTTCAGTGAACTCTCGGTAACCGACACCTGAACGATTGCCTACAAACCGACCCATTGGCTCAAAACTTTTTGCAAGGGACAATCCAGCTTTTATTAAGGATTTGCCGGTGAGTGTTTCGGGGTTCATGATATCATCAGGATCAACCTGACTTTTCAGTTCCTGGATCTTTAACAGTTTATCTCCAAAAACCTTATCAGCATTTTTCGCAAAGTACAACCCTGATGTATAGATACGTCCGCCGTTCTCTTCTGCAATCTTCACTATACTTATACCGAGCGGAAATGCCAGGTTGAACTTGAAGGAGCGTTCGAAGTGAGGTATGAAACATAAAAGTACAGCCTGGTCACCTTTGGCCACCATTCCTTCTACAAGTACCGGAAGTGCTATCTTTTTATTAATATCATCGAAAACCTTTCCTATGGCAGAAACTGGTACTAAAACTTCTGCAGGAATGAAAGATGGTCCAAGTCTTTTGACTTTCATGGATCTGAACCACTCTTCTGTCTCGTGTTTTGCTATCTCATCAGGCAATATCTCCCCTTCAGCTTCCTTGATTATATCTTTGAGCGCACTGACATCCCTTGATTCAGGATAGGCGAAATTACAAATGTAGGTAGTAGGTAGCTCTGGACTATGTTTTTCCACAGGTTCTCCGTAATGGGTCTTAGGAGGTGCCCTGTTTCTCATCTTTGCCCATTCAGGATTAATGAATGATATTGACCAGAGAGGGATCTTGCGCTCCCCTACTAGAGAAATAGCTTTCTGCATGCTGGTAGCATTCTGAAATTTTGCAGATATAGCCACTGTCTTCTCAAATTCTCTTACTTTCAGAGTTACTTCTGTAATAATACCAATAGTGCCCATGGTGCCTACAATTTTCTGCAGTTCATCACCCGTAAAGTCCTTTATTTCTCCGTTGGGAAGAACGACTCTGGCACTATCCATGGTGTGCTGGGACCAACCGTACTCATAACTTCCATATCCCACCCCGTTCTGTGCAAGCCATCCTCCAACAGTTGCAGACATTGCACTGGAAGGCACAGCCTGTACTGCAAGTCCTTCCTTATTCAGTTTTGATTCCAGCTTTTCCCAGACAATACCTGCCCCAACTGTTACTTTCATACTTTTTTTATCGACACTGATGATCTTTTTCATGGGAGTTACATCTGCAACAATACCCCCTTTAGTGGGTATAACACCTCCATATCCAGAGGACGCACCAGCTCTCGGGACAATAGCTATTCCATGTTTGCGGGCGAATTCCATGAGCTTTACAGCCTGCTCTTCATTCCTTACTTTTACTATAGCAGCTGGCTCAGTTTTTCCTAAGAATTTCTTTACAACTGGAGGCAAAGCTCCCACATCATGTGTGTAAAAGTGCCTTTCTTTCTTTTTGAAATTCACCCCTTCTCCAAAAATTGATATAAGCTCTTTTTTCTGTTGTTCGTTCAACTCGTATACTGCTTTTACCATATTATTACCCCATGTGATGAACATCTGCAGTACTGATGTTATATAACAGTAGTATTTAAATGAAATCAAGTACTGTTAAAAGTAAGCTATGAACAGAAGTACTGTATTTAGAAGAGTATTAGGTAAGCATAAAAGGCATCAATTACAAAGGTTAAAATACAGGTGTCTAACATGATGCTTTCTGATCATAAGACTAAAATAGTGTGTACAATAGGTCCTTCCTCTTCTTCGGAAGAAGTGCTCAGAGGTCTGATTCTTAGAGGTATGAATGTAGCACGCCTTAATTTTTCTCACGGAGAACTTTTTCAGCACAGAGAAATTGTCTACAGAATACGGAAAACTGCAAGTGAGATTAATAAAATAGTTCCCATTTTAGTAGATCTTCCTGGACCCAAGATAAGAGTTGGAAAACTTATAAATGAACCAATTTTTCTCCAGCAGGGAGATACAGTTGTTTTAACAACATCTGATGATCACACGGATGAATCATTCATACCTATTGAGTATCCACAACTCACAGAGAGCATTTCCCCAGGCAGTCTGATCTACATTAATGATGGTTTTTTACAATTGGAATGCCTTGAAATTTCACAAAAAAATATAAAATGTAAAGTTATTGTGGGTGGTGAATTAACATCTAATAAAGGAGTAAATCTGCCAGGCTCTGACCTATTTCTGGAGCCTATTACTGAAAAAGATATACAGATGATTGATTTTGCATTGAATGAAGGACTTGACTGTTTCAGTATATCTTTTATAGAAAAGGGAAGTGATATTAAAAAAATAAGAGATTATGCTGCGTCTAAAGGTAAGCAGGTTTTTTTGGTAGCAAAGATTGAAAGAGAGAAGGCAGTCAGGAACATCGATGATATCCTACTTGAAGCAGATGCCATAATGATTGCAAGGGGAGATTTGGGCATCGAGATTCCTATTGAGAATGTTCCTATAGTTCAAAAGAAGATTATCCATAAGGCAAACCTTCGCAGTATCCCTGTGATAACCGCAACGCAGATGCTGGAATCTATGACTGCCAATATTCGTCCAACACGTGCCGAGGCAACAGATGTTGCAAATGCTATAATAGATGGCACAGATGCTTTGATGTTGTCAGCTGAAACAGCTATAGGAAAATATCCTTTAAATACCGTAGAAATTATGGCAAAGATAGCCAAGCAAACCGAAAAGTGGCGTAGTAATTCCAAGACAGGAATCTATCAGATGAAAAAAGCAATGAGCAAAATGCAATTACAGATTAACGATATTATTTCCCTACAGATCAACGAGGCTTTGCAGCAATTGCCTATTAAATATGTACTTGTTCCTACTGCATCAGGTGAAACCTGTAGACATATATCACGTTTCAGGCCAGATACATGGATAATAGGCTTTAGCAGGTATCCACATACATGCAATAGTCTGGCTTTTCAGTATGGTGTACATCCTATATTTATAGAAGGTGAAGTCACTGATTGGGAACATACAGCCTTTGAAATGCTAAAGAAATATGGTTTTTATGCCCCCGACGAATTAGTGATTATAACTCAGGGACAAACGGCAGGTCATGGGAAAAAAGGAGGAACAAACCTACTAAAATTCATCAGGTTGGAATGAGATTAATGTAGCATACAGCCACCCATTCCCCCTTTCTCAAAGTATTGCTGATGGTAATCCTCAGCTCTATAAAAAGTTGATGCCGGTACAATCTCAGTTACTATAGGTTGCTTGAACTTCCCGGATTTCTGCATTCTTTCCTTTGATGCAATTGCTGCAGCTCTTTGTTCTTCATTATGATAAAAAATAACAGATCTGTATTGTGTGCCAATATCCAGTCCCTGCCGGTTCAGTGTAGTTGGATCATGAATTTTCCAGAAAACTTCAAGTAACTGTTCATAGCTTACGACTGCTGAGTCAAAAAGAATGTCAACAGCTTCAGCATGTCCCGTCTTACCGGTGCATACATCACTATATGTAGGGTTTTCAAAATTTCCACCTGTGTATCCCACAGCTGTCGCTATTACACCTGGTACTTTTCTGAAATTAGCTTCTACTCCCCAGAAACATCCTGCTGCAAATGTTGCTCTTTCCATTGTTACATGCCCCATATAAATTGCATATATGCTTTTGAGTGCAATTGTTATTTATTTTTTCTCATAAACATTAAGATACTCGTTAATTTTCTTACTATGATAAGTATATATTTGAGTTTAATATATTATGCTCACTTCAGATCAAGAGGGGAAATGTTGAAAAAAAAGAGTGTGCGCGAAATATTAATTCTTTTTTCAATTACCGGGTTTTTTTTGTACATATATGCTGGAAAAGAAATAGATTATGCACTGCAACAGTGCGGTCCGTTTTTGAATACATACTTTTTTGTATTAAATGGAGGGACTGATCAGATCTTTCTGTTAAAGATTATGCATATGTATTGGCTGTGGATAATCCACCTTTTTGTGATATTAGTTATTCTTCTATATTACTACATTCATGTCCACAGATATAATAATTTACTCAAAGAAGAAATATCTAAGCGGCGGATTATAGAACAAAAATTAGATCAATATGTTGCTAAGCTTAAGCATTCAAATAACATGCAAGAATTATTCATAGATGTCTTGCGTCATGATCTTATAAATCCTGCTTGTATAATTGGCAGTTATACAGATCTTTTGATGGAAATAGAAACAGATGTTAAGAAGCTTCAGTATCTCAAGAATATATCCAGATCAAATCAGAAACTAATCGGAATTCTAGAGGATGCAGCATCTTTTACAAAACTTGATAACCTTAACAATCTGAAAACAGAAAAAATGGACCTTGGAGATATAATTTCCAATGCTATTGGTTCCTTAAGCGTGAAAATATCTGAAAAAGGTGCAAAAGTTTATTTCACCTGTGACAGGCCATATCCAGCAAAGGTTAATGAAATTGTAGAACAGGTTTTTGTGAACTTTTTGACCAATGCTCTGAAATATGGTCCACAGGGCGGGAAGATAGAAATTAATGTGGTGGATGCAGGCGATTCATGGAAGATATGTTTTGCCGATGAAGGTGAGGGTATACCTGACGAATTCAAAGAAGCTGTCTTTGAACGTTTCAAAAGGCTGGAGACTGGTGCAATTAAAGGGTCAGGACTCGGTCTTGCAATTGTTAAAAGAATAGTAGAACTTCACGGTGGGCAGGTCGGTGTAACTGACAATCCTAATGGTAATGGCAGTGTTTTCTGGGTAACTTTTCCAAAGGCATAAATTTATTATACCTTTCTCATAATTATTGACCCATCTCTCATCTTCACTGCCACATATTTTTCTTTTTCCCTGTCAGCTTCATATTTATTGTACAGCATGGCTTCAACACGTCCCACTTCCATGTTTTTGCGCAGAAAATCTATGTCTTCTTTTTTCAGCACTGTTTTGACAGCAGGGGGGCTGGTATTGATTTTTTTCTTGGAATATATGAATCCGCCTTTCATACCAGCACCAACATAGCCTTTTGCATCAATGAAAGCCAATCTACCATTTTTCATATATGCGCCTGAAAATTCTCCAACGCTACCATGTACTACTACCGTTGCACCATTAAGATGGGAACCAGTGTTCATCCCTGCATCTCCTTTGATAATTATCGTACCCTCTTGCATAAGAAGACCAGTACCATTATAGACATTTCCCTCCACGATAATGGTACCTTGCCAGTTGCACCTTGATCCAATGGTTCCCCGCAGGATACCATCATTCAGCTTAAGGATATTCTGAGTCATTGAATTATACTTTAACAAATATCCCTCAGATCTTCTGGAAAGTAAATCAGTTATGGAACAGAATTTCCTGTAGCCTTTGACATCGGAAATTACTTCTAATATGTTACCCCATGGTTCTGCCAGATCACCTTTAACATATATACAACCTGATACCATTCCCATTCCAGCTTCAGGTCCGACGTCTCCTTCAACGAATATATTTCCTGCATTCTCTGTAAAGCCTGTCCCTCCCATATTTTTAAGGTCAGCTCCCATGCTGTAAGCAAGTCTTTTTCCCACACTTCCATCTATGTGCACGTTTCCACCAGCTTTGAGCTCAGCTACAAGGTCCGCATAAGTGAAGTGGGTATCATCCTGGTAAGGAATTACATTTTCAGGCTGTATTTTGCTGGAATTCCAGCAAAAATTAAAAGTGTAATCGCACAGGTTATCAATGGGTCTGAAGATTCGTATTTTCATCATATTCTCAACCATGAATCAATGATGGCAGGCAGCGTGTACATACCCAGATACTTTCCATATCATGACGCAGGGGCATAAGATATCTTTCATTTTCTCCTTTGTCACATTTGAAACATTTTATGTGTATATCCGTACTGTGAGGTTGTGATTCTGCTTTTTCTCTGTTAAATTCAACGGTTTGTCTTGTTTCTACAGAGATGGCTCCTTGTGGACATATACCTATGCAAAATCCCATCCCATCACAGAGCTCTTCATATACTATTTTGGCTTTACCGTTAACAAGCCTTATCGCACCCTCTGCACAGGGCGATATACATTTTCCACAACCATTACATTTCTCTTCATTAATTTTTACTATAGTTCTCAGTACCATAAATATCCCATTCAATTCTTAGCTATGTACACATCATCTACAGCTCCATCCATGTATTTCTTACTGTCTTTTTTATTTGTTCTAGAGGAACAATTTGATCAGTTTTGTATCAACATGTAGGAACCTGAGTGCATTACATCTACTTTTAATTCTTCAAATGCTTTTTAGGACAATATATTCTGCTCATGGAATATCTTCGACATGTAAATAAAGTCACTATTTCACCGGTCACATATTCGTTGAAATATTTTTTAATCAAAAACTATAGCAACCGATAGTTTGGAAAGTTTGTGAAATAATGTCATACAAATTTATTTCTGCTATCTTCTTAGTTTGAGTACTTCTCTTATACATCAGGGCAATATTATAATATTTGATTTATTCGAACCTGTATGAAAGATTTGTAGATTCATATCATTTTATCTATCATTTCATTATTTTCATCTCACTTGATAT
>JACIVZ010000081.1 GCA_014361205.1 Methanomethylovorans sp.
TCAATATCCTCACCTTTTTTGAGCAGTATTTTTTCATGGTTCTTCATAGTTATTTTTTCGGGAGAAATAGAAATTACTTTCATTTTTCCATAAAAGTCACTGGAGTTTATACTGATAAGTTCATCGGAAATCTGAAATATTCCATCTATAAATACTGCATTTGTTTCTGTTCCTTTGAATATCTCAGCCATATGAACCGCAATGATAACCACCTCATTATCAAATCCTAAATCTTTCTTATAGGTATAATCATCATTTGAACTGACAATATCTGTTTCAAGGTGTTTTCCATACCTTTTCAAATCAACCAGAACCTTTTTTCCTTCTCTGTCGACTTCTTTGATCTCAAGCTCATAGCCTTCCTTTAAAATGAGTGATGAACCAGTGTACAGTGACTTTCTTTCATTATTGTCTATCAGTACTTTGGAAAGTTTATTATCGCTCATAAGGCTTAGATTGTTACTGAAAGTTGCATTAGAATAACCAGCAAAATACCTCTCAGTTTGAAAACCAAGTGTCTTATAATTACCCCATTTCTTGTAATTAAAATAACAATTTATAGGCCTTGTTTCATAAATCATTTTTTCAATCTTTATCATCCTGTCTGATGTATTATCAAGCTCTATAGTTAGATTTTCAGTTCCTTCTCCTGTATTGACATCATAGTAAAATCCAGAGAAACTATGAGGTGTCCATGTATAATTGAGAGTTACATTTGAATTTACATCCCATATTATATTCCCAGTGGAATTTACAGACATAGCATCCGCTACACCACATAATGTTATAAGACTCAATAAAGCTCCGCCTATAACCAATTTGTAAAATTTCTGCAACTGTAGCCATCTCCTAAAGCAGCACTTTTAGTAAAGGAATACGATCTGTTCTTATCGCTCTTTACATGAAGCGGTCATTCATCCAGTATTAAATAAATTTTAAAAATATATATTAATAGCGGTTTAATTACAAAGATATATTTTTAAATAAAAATAAAGGATAATTAATTTATCTTGCACTGTTATTTCATACCATAATAATTTTTGTCCCTTTCCTGTAGCAATAGGGTTATATACAAATACGGTATTATCTGCCCCATCAGCTTAGATTCGTTAGGATATGAAGTCCACCCTGTTAGAGGGAGCTCCGTCTGATATGTCGGGGCTACAGGATACAGCGTATCCCTAAGGAGGACATAAATAATGGTAGATGAAGAAATAAGACATCTTGTCCGTATCATGAATACTGACCTCAAGGGTGAATTGCCTGTAGAGTATGCATTGACTGGTATTCCTGGTATTGGAAGAAGAACATCAAAAGTTATTGTTGAAAGTGCAGGAATAGATCCATCAGCATTAATAGGTTACCTTGGAGATGAAGAGATTGCAAAGCTTGATCAAGCCATTAATGGTTTCGAACAAGCAATGCCTTCCTGGATGCTTAACAGACAGAAAGATCTGGTGACAGGGGAAGACAAACATCTTCTTGGACAGGATATCCTGCTCACATTAAGAGAGGATCTGAATACGCTCAAAAAGATCAGATGCTATCGTGGTATAAGGCACGAACGTGGACTTAAGGTGAGAGGTCAGAGAACTAAATCCACCGGCAGGCGGGGTAGCACCATTGGTGTGAGCAAGAAGAAGTAACAGAGGTGATTTTATGGGATATCCTGGTAAGAAGAGAAAAATTTATGATACACCTAAACATCCTTGGCAGGCTGCAAGGATAGCAGAAGAGGTTGAGCTCATAAAGACTTATGGTTTGCGTAATAAAAGAGAGTTGTGGAAGGCACAGAGTGATCTCAGGCGCTTTAGAGCAGATGCGCGTAGAATACTTGCAGAGTCTGGTGAAAGTGAACAAATGACAGGACATTTAAAGCTTGAAGCTGAACAGATCCTTGAGAAATTAATAAGTTATTCGATATTGAAAGCCGATTCAAACATCGACGATATTCTTGGTCTTAAAACCAGTGCGCTTCTTGAACGCAGGCTGCAAACTCAGGTTCACAGATTAGGTCTGGCCCGCACTCCCAAGCAGGCAAGGCAGTTCATTACACATGGGCATATTGCCATTAACGGCCAAAAGGTTACCATACCGGGAATGTTGGTCACTAAGGAACAAGAAATGCTTATAGATTATTATGAAACTTCTCCCTTACTTCATGAATCACATCCAGAAAGGCCTGCCCAGATAGCAAAATCCGTTGCGGATCATAATTGAGGAGGTATAAATATGGCAAATGGAATATGGGGAATTGCACACATTAAAAGTTCATTTAACAACACTATTATCACCGTTACTGACATAACTGGTGCTGAAACAATTGCAAAATCTTCTGGCGGGATGATTGTAAAAGCAGCACGTGATGAAAGTTCTCCTTACACAGCAATGCAAATGGCAACCCAGTTGGCTGATGTACTTAAGGATAAAAACATTGAAGGAATACACATTAAAGTACGTGCTCCTGGCGGCAATAAACAAAGAAGCCCGGGTCCAGGTGCCCAAGCTGCTATCAGGGCTTTTGCCAGAGCTGGAATTAAAATAGGAAGAATAGAAGATGTAACACCGGTACCACATGATGGTACTCGTCCAAAAGGCGGTAGACGTGTTTGATTGCTCTATTAAGATGAAGGAAATAAGCATATGACTATGGAAGTAGACATACTGGAGTTATCTGATAGGTCTGCAAAATTTATATTGTCTAACACCTCTGCTGCATTTGCAAACGGTATTCGTAGGGCTGCTCTTGCAGATGTTCCCACACTTGCCATTACTGAAGTAAATATATATAACAATACTTCAGTTTTGTATGATGAGCAGCTTGGCTTGCGTCTGGCATTGATACCTCTCACATCAAATATGAAAGATTTTGTTCCTAAAGAAGAATGTAATTGTGGAGACTTTTGTCCAGCATGTCAGGTATCTCTTACGCTCAGTGCAGAAGGTCCAGGAATTGTTTATTCCCGTGATCTTATGTCATCTGACGATATGGTGCAGCCAGCTGATCCTAACATTCCGATTGTAGATCTTCGAGAGGGACAGAAAGTAGTGCTAGAGGCTTTAGCTCAAATGGGATATGGTAGTAAACATTCCAGATGGCAGGCAGGTGTGGCATGTGGTTACAAAAACATGCCAAAAATTGAGTTCAATGGCTGTGATCAATGTGGTGCTTGTATAAAAGAATGTCCTGTCAATATCATAAAGATGGGTGCTACAACGGCTGAGATCTCTCAGGATGATATAATTAAATGCACACTTTGCAGACTATGTGAAGAAATTTGTGATATAAATGCTATAAATGTTAAAGTAGATGAACATTCTTTCATCTTCACAATAGAATCTGATGGCTCATATACCACAAAAGAATTAATAATAAATGCCGGAACTGTTGTAAAAGATAAAGCAATGAGATTGGCTGAAATATTGTCAGATTTATGACCCAACAGTTTAATATAGGAGATTGTTATCTCCTATATTGTTCTTTTCCCTATGTGCGGGGGTTGCCCAGCCAGGTCAAAGGCGCTAGGTTGAGGGCCTAGTCTCGTAGGAGTTCGAGGGTTCGAATCCCTTCCCCCGCATCTTTATAGACATGACATGAAATTTGAAATATCAGAGCTTTTAGTTTATATTTTTTTAACATATAATATTAAATTATTAACTAAAAATTTACATATTATTACTCTTCAAAGTTAAAATCTTAACTATATCTCTTAAATAGGAATATAGGACATAATAGTTCATGGAGAGATATTACTCATGCTTGAAGAGTACATGAACATGTTTGAAAAAGTGATAATTTTTGCACTGGCTGCCATGATGTCAATTGTCGTACTCATAACGACAGTAGAATTGGGTCTGGTTCTTGTTAAAGACCTTATTGCTCCTCCTACAAGCCTGCTTACTATAAATGAAGTTTTGGATTTATTTGGTCTTTTTCTACTGGTTTTGATTGGAATTGAACTTCTGCATACCATAAAAACGTATGCATTAGAACACATAGTGCACGCTGAAGTGGTGTTAACCGTTGCTTTGATAGCTATTGGGCGTAAGGTCATAATTTTAGACATAAAAGAGATTTCAGGATTTGTATTGATAGGTATAGGATTTATTATAATTGCATTATGTATAGGATATTATTATTTTAAAAAAGGCCTGTTAATGAAGAATCCAGAATAATTTTTAATATGGATATTGTTCAGTAATCAATTAATTTTTATTTTGAGAGTGTAATTTTTTGTATAAAGAATTAAGAACAACATATCAAATTAAATACTACAAAATGCAGAGAACACCCAATAAACAATATATAAGGTAAATTACATCTACCATATATCCATTTTAGGTAACAATCCTAATTAATTTATTATGTTATAAGTTCAAAATGAGTTGAATCCATGACAACAGATGAAGCTTCCAAAAGAGATTTTAAAGGGAGTATCCCTTATTCAATAGGAATTTTAATCTCATGTTTTGCAGCGTTCTATATCAGGACTATTCCAAAAGCACAGGTTTTTATTTCTGAAAACTTTGTCAGGTTCAGCGAGAATGACCCATGGTATCATCTGAGGAACGTTGAAACATTGTTGCATAATTTCCCTCATATGCTATGGTTTGATGCCTACACTCAATATCCTTTTGGAACTCCACAGGTCTTTGCTCCATTATTCGATATGTCGCTTGGTGTAATATTATGGATACTGGGGCTTGGAAATCCAAGCCAACATCTAATTTACACGGTTTCTGCATATTATCCTGTATTTTTAGGTGCTCTTGTAGTTATTCCCACGTACTATGTAACAAAATGGATATTTGACAGAAGAACAGGACTTTTAGCCGCTATACTTATTGCACTTGCCCCAGGTCAGATACTCAGCAGGTCTATAATAGGATTCAATGATCATCACATTGCAGAAGTTTTGTTCAGTACGCTGACAGCCGCTTTTCTTGTACAGGCAGTAAAAGTTGCAAGAGAACACCCAATAACATTCTCAAAACTCAAAGTTGCACCATTTGAGACAATAAAACCTGCATTACCTTATTTCATTTTCACGGGAATATCAATGGGTGCTTATACACTAACGTGGAAAGGCGCACTTTTCTTCAGCCTTATCATAGGTATTTACATTATGGTACAGCATGTGATAGACTTTATGCATAATAGAAATACGGACTATCTGGCAGTTGGTGGAGTAATTATTTTTGGAATCACTTTTTTGATGGTGTTATTGGTGCCTGAAATCGGAAGTACGAAAAATACTCACATTATGGGACTACTGGCAGGAATATTAGCATTCCCATTTTTAACTCTGCTTGCAATTGAAATGCGAAAAAGAAAACTTCAACCTAAGCTATATCCCTTAACAATATTAACAGGAATAGTAGGAATTATACTGGTTTCAAAAATTCTATCTCCATCCATTTATACAATGATTATTGGAGTGTTCGGAATCTTCAAAAGGACGGGTGGGGCTCTTACCATAGGAGAAGCAGCACCACTTAATCTGTTTGACGGGTCTTTATATTATTATTTTGCGAACATGGGTTTTATTTCTATTATTGCGATTGTGATATTGACGTATGAGGCTATAAAAAAGAAGAACACCCAGGAAAAAACATTACTTATTGTTTGGACATTCATGGTACTGTGGGCAATGCTTCAGCAGAATCGCTTTTCATATTACTATGCAGTGAATGCAGCAATACTAAGTGCATATCTAGGGATTAAGTTTCTTGACTTAGCTGGCTGGAAAGACATAAGATGGAACAATTGGATCCAAAAAAACAATATTAATCAAAAAACAGCAGGTAAAACCAAAAATCTAACTGCGCATAGAATTAAACCTGTACATATTATATCTGTTATAATAGTAATTTTTATACTTATTCTGCCAAATTATAGTCTAGCGGTCCAGCAAGCTCAGTACGCAGGTGGTCCGAATGGTTATTGGCTGGAAGCTCTTGATTGGCTGAAAAATAACACACCTGAACCAGGGTTAGATTATTATGAAATATACGAAGCTCCCCCAAAAGGAGAAGTGTATCAATATCCTGAGACAGCTTATGGAGTAATGTCATGGTGGGACTATGGACACTGGATCCAGGTAATAGGCCGGAGAATTCCAAATGCTAATCCTTTCCAGCAAGGTATTGGTGGGCGCACGGACAGTATCAATGAAGACAACCGTCCAGGTGCATCTACATTCTTCACCGCTGCTTCAGAAGAAGAAGCTACGGCAGTTCTCGAAGCCATACATCCTGATCCGGATAAGATGGGAGCCAGATATATAATCTCTGATGTGGAAATGGCTACCGGTAAGTTCTATGCCATGGCTGCATGGACTCTTGATACTAACAATTATTACATAGCTGTTCAAACTGATAAAGGGGTCATGACAATACCAGGAGAACGTTATTTTAACTCAATGGAAGCTAAACTACACATTTTTGATGGCAATGGCCTTAAACATTATCGTATGGTGCATGAATCTCCAGGAATCAGCACACCAAGTCAAGAAATAGGATATAAAAATGTGTACAACGTAGTTTTCGGTGGAAATATTCAAGAAGATAATACTGGTTATGTTAAGATATTCGAATATGTTGAAGGAGCAAAGATTAGAGGAACTGCACCTGCAGGTGAGAATGTGACTATAAGTACTACAATTAGTACCAGCCAGGGGCGATCATTCACATATTCACAAACCACCACATCAAACGGAACCTACTCCTTTACAGTTCCCTACTCCACTGAAGGACCGATAGTTGGTCAGACACAGTTTGATGTAGCACCAACCCACCCATATCAGATAAGCTATGGTGGTATGGTAAAAGAGGTAGAGGTAAGAGAGACTGATGTACTTCAAGGTAATGTAATAGAAGTATAAATCATGGATAAATCTGCACAAAAAAAAGTTATAATTTAATAAGCAGGTAAAATTTATGCAAAAAGTGATTAAAGGAAAAGCATGGGTATTTGGAGACGACATAGATACAGACGTGATTATACCAGGAAAATATCTGCGCACCACAGAAATGCAAATATTTGCAGATCACGTCATGGAAGGAATTGATCCGCAATTTTCAAAGAAAGTAAATCCTGGCGATATAGTGGTAGCCGGTAATAACTTTGGCTGTGGTTCTTCGAGGGAACAGGCAGCACTGGCTCTTAAATATGCAGGTGTTGCATGTGTTGTAGCCAAATCATTCGCAAGAATATTCTTTCGAAACGCTATAAATATAGGTCTACCTCTTATGGAAGCCGATGTACAGTGCAACACAGGGGATGAGGTGGAAATAGATTTTGAAAATGGAAAGATCACGATCAATGAAAAACAATATATAGCAAACAAACTTCCTGATTTTCTGCTTAAAATCCTCAACGATGGTGGGCTTATTCCTCACCGCAAATCAATGGGTGTGAAGAAACAGAGGTCTGAATGATATTTCCAGATGAATACAAGTACGTAGGATTTACTCAAATTTTATCTGATGAGGAACGTATCAAACAGATATATTTTCTCACCCGTTATTTGATAGTGGAACAGAATACAAAAAATGAAAAAACATATTCAGTTTATCAAGTAGAACACACAGGAGAAGGTCTACTAAGAGATGTCACAAAAACTGAACTTATAGCCTCCGGCAAACAAGTACTCAGATATAATGAATTACTTAACATAAAAGATCGAAAACTTCTCATAGAAAAAGCTTCTCAGCTGTGTAAGGGCAATGTGGATACAATAATTTTCACAGGGCTAGATAATCATGTGACTTTTGTACATGATCCGGATCCCTCAGAAATACTGGATCTGGAAATAGTAGATGTTGTTCCACCTGAACCTTCCTGGCTTAGCCTTGTTATAAGAAAACTTGAATCCAGTGGTATTTTTGGGGAATTGTGTATTCGTTTTCATGAAAACATTATGGATTTGAGACGCTTTGAAGGAGAAAAAACTGTGTTTCCATGCTCTTCCTCTGGGCTTAAAGGAAAAAGCCTTGATTCGGATATCATTACTGAGGATGGAACACTGCTTGTGGGTTGTGAGATCTCAAGAAAACTCTTTGAATTCAGATATTCACATCTACAATATAATTTTATTAACATATGTCCGTTCCGGTCTGACATTTTTAAACCAAATAACCCATTTGTAACGCGTTGTTGCCTGTCCGAGAGGTCAGGATTTACCACAATCAATGGGGTTAAAGGCACTGTTGTTCACTGGGGAGCCTCTGAGTTTCAGGTAGCCGATGCTATAAGAAAACTGGTGCACAATATAAGGGAAGAACAAGGTGAAAAAAGATGAGAATTGCAGTGGTGCAAGGAGATGGGATAGGTAAAGAAGTAATTCCTGCAGCTTTAGAAGTCTTGGATGCTCTCTCCCTTCCAATAGAGAAAGTGCCTGTTGAACTTGGGTATGATAAATGGAAAAAAACTGGTTATGCAATCACAGAAGATGATCTTGATATCCTAAAAGAATGTGATTGCATATTATTTGGTGCTATTACCACACCGCCAGATCCTGCATATAAAAGTGTACTTCTTACCATAAGGAAAGAGTTAGACTTGTATGCAAATATTCGCCCTATAAAACCTATTGATGGTATTATGGGTATCACTGAGCGAAACGATTTTAACTTTGTTATAGTGCGTGAGAACACAGAAGGTATGTACTCTGGTATAGAAGAAATACATGAAGATGTAGCATATACAAAAAGAGTTGTCACAAGGAAAGGTTCTGAAAGAATCGCAGAATATGCGTGTAAACTCGCAAAGAAAAGACAAAAACGTTTAGAGATCGTACATAAGTCCAATGTTCTCAAGTCAGATAAACTATTTCTGGATATTTGCCGCCACACAGCTGATATCCATAATGTGGAATACCATGACACATTGGTAGATACCATGGCTTACAATCTGATAGCTCACCCAAATAGATATGATGTTATTGTAACTACCAATCTATTTGGGGATATATTAAGCGATCTGGCTGCTGTATTGGTGGGTGGTTTGGGGTTGGTACCAAGTGCCAATATTGGAAAAAAACACGCTTTTTTTGAACCGGTGCATGGAAGTGCTCCTGACATTGCCGGTAAAGGTATAGCTAATCCCATTGCTGCCATCCTAAGCATGAAAATGATGCTGGAATGGTATCAACTTACAGACCTTGCAAGACTGGTACAGGATGCAATTGAATACACTATTAATCAGAACTTAGTTACACCTGACCTTGGAGGCAAAGCTACCACAAACGAAGTAGGTGAGGCTATTGCAGCCCGTGTGAAACAGCTCATTGGATAAAACGATTTTTTACAGTTTTTGTCAACTCATGCCTAAAAGTGACCAGATGGCAGTCCTTGTAATTACCGCAGTGATACCCGATATCCAGACCATTATTACAAAATCAACAGTTGAACAGAGAATATGTCCACCATCCATGATTCTGATTAGAAGCGCAGACATTAGAGAATGTGCTATCATTATGAAAAGTACCATCAATGACAATAATTCAACATCTCCCACATTTGTATAGATGACCATCCCCATGGACATTCCTGCCGGCATTTCTACGCTGGCAAACATACTCTGCATAAGGTCAATAACACCCACAGAAA
>JACIVZ010000082.1 GCA_014361205.1 Methanomethylovorans sp.
TTTATAGCTACCGCCCCCCCCAAAAAAAGGTATGGAGTTAATGAAAAAACGAATAGGTTTTTAAACCGAAGTTCTAATTAGACAATCTCCTTATGAAATATCAAAGAATTTACAAATTTCTTTTAGGTTAAGTGTGTTAATCACTTCTGATGGTCTGATCCAGGCTCTTCTTGCGGTACCGATTCCATATCTTATATTATTAAATTGCTCAGTTGAATGAGCATCGGTGTTGATTGCAAGTTTTATCCCTCTTTCTCTGGCCATCTTAGCATAATTGTCATTAAGGTCAAGTCTCTGAGGAGCCGAATTGATCTCCAGGATCTTCCCATATTCCCGTGCTGTGTCCATAATTTTTTCCATATCCATTTCAAAGGGTAATCTCTTCCCGAATTTTCTCCCTGTGGGATGTGCAAGGATATGTACATGTTCATTTTCAAGTGCATTTAAAATCCTCTGTGTCATTTTTGTCTTATCTTGGTCCACAGAACCATGTACACCAACTACAACTATGTCAAGTAGTTCAAGCAATTCATCTCTGTAGTCAAGTTCCCCATTGGAAAGAATATCACATTCAGTGCCCGATAGTATACGTATACCTTCAATATTTTGATTAATTTTTTCTATTTCTTCGATATGTTCAAGTAACCTTTTTTCTGAAAGGCCATTCGCAATCCTGGAAGATACTGAATGATCAGTAATAGCAATATATTCGTATCCCAGACTCCTTGCTGCATAAGCCATTTCTTCAATTGTGTTTATACCATCAGTCCATTTGGAATGTACATGAAGATCACCTTTAATATCATTAACCTCTATCAGCTTAGGAATTTTCCCTTCAATTGCTGCTTCTATTTCTCCTCTGTCCTCACGCAGTTCAGGTGGAATAAACTCAAGTCCGAGTAATTCATATTGTTCCTTTTCTGTGGCACAGGGTTTTTGCTTTCCAGTTACAGAATTCTTTAAGCCATATTCACTGAGATGCAAGCCCTTTGCAAGAGCTAGCTTCCTTAATTTAATGTTGTGTTCCTTTGAACCTGTGAAATGCTGAAGCATGGAGCCAAAAGCATCATCTTTCACGATTCTAATATCTACCTGAATGTTTCCTTTATAAATTACAGAACCCTTACAATTTCCTTTCTCCAGCACTTGCTGTACATTATTCATATTTATAAAAGCATCTATGGCTTTGTGGGGTTCTTGTGACCGGGCAATTAGATCAATATCTCCTACAGAGTCTTTCCATCTTCTGATGCTACCTGCTATATGTATTTCCTTGATGTAAATTCCATCAACCAGCTGTCTTGATATTTCCTCTGCTAAAGGTAATGCTATTCCAAGTGGAAACCTTTCCATATTATCTTCTGCAAGCTGTCTTTTCGCTGCTATTAGAATATTTTTTTCTGTTTTCACACCCATTCCTGAAATCCGGCGTATCCGGTGTTCTTCTGCAGCTTTGATAAGTCCTTTCAGATCTTTAACGCCTAATTCAGTATATAAAATATAAGCAGTCTTTGGGCCAATACCGGGTACAGAAGTTATCTTTTTTATTTCCTGAGGTATAGTGCGCTTGATTTCTTCGTAAGCCTTGAATGTCCCGGTGTCAATTATTTCCTTTATTTTTGATTCTATTGCTTTTCCAACTCCTGGAATTGTGCCAAGTTCATCTTTTTTGCGCAGAATATTAATATCCTCTTCCAGCTCTTCTATATTTTTGGCAGCCTTTTTATATGCTTTAATCTTAAAAACATTCTCTCCTTTGAATTCCAGCATTTCTGCCATTTCATACAGGATATTGGCAACTTCAGAGTTATTCATCGGAATAGATAACGAGAGATTTGCACAAAAATCTAATGTTCTTTTTAAAATTGATCTTTAAAGATTGCTTTTTCAATGGCCTTGGCAACAGCATCCATATGAACTTGTGCAGATTCATGGATGCCACCTTTAGTACCCCGTACTGCACGGCATGGATACTGCTGGATAAGCAGTCCTGCCTTTGCAGGTGCATCTTTAAGAGGAATGCCTTTAAGGCCCTCAGCCATCTTCCATGTGCTGCCGCACGGAGCTCCACGGATAACTTTTACCTCCTCTACTTTTTCTTCGCTCACAATAACTTCAAGAAAAGGGCTTGATAATTTGTCAGTAAATTTACATATAGCAGGATTTGCTCTAAGGGTGCAGCATATATTCTCCACTTCTATGTGCATACCATATTTCTGAGATATACTTGCCAGTTCCTGCAAAGGGGCTTTCGAGGCACCGCCTGGGACAATAAGACCGCGTACGCCTTTACTGCCTGCCAGCCTGGCAATGGCAGGTGTGAGATCGGGGTGCAGAGAGTATGTTATAAGTATGTCTGTATCAAAAACTTTTTTATTAATATTTAGTTCTTCAAGGAATTCATCGGGTTCGTCGATGAATGCAGGAAGGTATTCTGGAACTTCAGCAGAGATTACTCCAAGGTCTGTTTTTTCAAGTATGGTATCTATCAGTCTTTTGCCGTACTTGCCTCTGGTTATAACACCAATATTTGTCATGAATATTTTCCTGAAAAGTATATTCTCTACTATTGTATCAGGTAAATTATTTATCTTTTGGATATACTTTTCATTTTATGGGAGAAGAAAAATGGTGTAACATTCCTGCCGAGGATGTCTTTTCACTTTTTGACACAGATATAAATGGACTCAGCAACGAAGAAGCCAGTATACGGCTGGCAAGGGATGGGTATAATGAGGTATCATCCAAGAAAGAACATGGGCCCATTTATCGTTTTTTAAAACAGTTTGCCAGTCCTCTTATATATCTGCTGCTGATTGCTGCAGTCATCACTCTTTTTCTTGAAAAATATGCAGATGCCGTTGTTATTGCATTAGTGGTTCTGGCAAATGCTATCATAGGTTTCATACAGGAAGGTAAGGCACAGAATGCCCTGGAATCTCTATCAAAGCTGCTTGTGCCGGAGGCGAGGGTATTAAGGGATGGTGTCAGCATGGTAGTACCAAGCAGAGAGCTTGTGGTAGGAGATGTGGTATTGCTGGAAGCTGGAGATAGAGTTCCTGCAGATATGCGTTTGTTCTATGTTAAGAATCTTCGGGCTGATGAGTCTATCCTCACAGGTGAATCTGTACCAGTTGAAAAGAGTGCTGACACCATTAAGAGTGGTTGTGTATCTTATGGCGACCAGAAAAATATGGCATTTGCAGGTACTCTTATTACTCAAGGTCAAGGACGAGGTATTGTCGTTGCAACAGCTAATGACACACAAATAGGCAAGATATCTGAATTTATAAGGGAAAGCAAGGAAATTTCAACACCTCTTCTGCGTAAAATGGGACGCTTGAGCGTTATTCTCTCATTTGTTATAGTATTTATTGCAGCATTCACCTTTATCATTGGATTTTTACGAGGATATGATACAGGAGAGATATTTATGGCCTCTGTGAGTCTTGCAGTTGCTGCAATTCCAGAAGGACTGCCTGCAGTCATTACCATTACCATGGCAATAGGTGTTAATCGGATGGCTGCAAGAAACACTATTATTCGCACTGTTCCTGCAGTGGAAACTCTTGGAAGTGCAACAGTTATTTGTACAGATAAAACGGGGACTCTCACGAGAAATCAGATGACAGTGACACAGATATATACAGCTGGCAAAATATATACTTTAACAGGTGCAGGTTACTCTCCGGAAGGTGATTTTTTAGTTGACGGGGTCAAGGTCAACCCTCTTGAAGACAAAGCTCTTGTGGAAACTCTCAAGGCTGGTGTTCTCTGTAATGATGCATCTTTCAAAGGAACAAATAACATAGATGGTGACCCTACAGAGGGTGCATTACTTGTATCAGGTCTGAAGGCAGGAAAATTTTATCTTCCCCGTAAAGACGTGGTTCCTTTTGAGCCAGAACAAAGATTCATGGCTACCTTGCATGAGAAAGAGGATGGATCTAAGGTAATTTATGTTAAAGGTTCTCCGGAGAAAATTCTTCAGATGTGCACTTCACAGTTTGATGGGCACTCTGTTATTCCTCTTGATAAAGAAAACATTATCCAGATAGCTGAGCAGATGGCTTCGGAAGCTTTGAGAGTTCTTGCCATGGCATACAAAAATGTTCCAAGTGATGTTACAGGCATTGAAGCAGAAGATATAGTTGATCTGACATTTGTAGGATTACAAGGTATGATGGATCCTCCTCGTGATGATGTAATAGATTCCATTAATAAATGCAAGAATGCAGGAATCAGAGTCATAATGATAACAGGCGATCACTTAAAAACTGCTTATGCCATTGCAAAGAAAATTGGTATAGACACGCAAGGCGCTCTTTCAGGTAATGATATTGGAGCAATGTCAGATGAGCACCTCAGCGTTGAACTTGACACTGTTTCCGTGTTCGCGCGTACATCTCCTGAAGATAAGTTAAGAATAGTGAAGTTACTGCAGAAAAAAGGTGAAATTGTTGCGGTTACAGGAGATGGTATTAATGATGCTCCTGCTCTTAAAACGGCAGATATCGGCATAGCCATGGGCCAGACAGGCACAGAAGTTGCAAAAGAGGCTTCTGATATGGTATTGGCAGATGACAAATTTTCTTCTATTGTAGCAGCTATCGAAGAAGGAAGGGATGTATACAGCAAGATTCAGAAAATCATACTATGGACCTTGCCCACTAATGGTGGACAGGGACTTTCTGTTGTGGCTGCAGTACTATTGGGAATGACATTACCTCTGGTACCCTTGCAGATACTATGGCTCAATACCGTAACAGCTATAGGGCTTGGTGTTCCCATCACTATGGAACCAAAGGAAAGAGGTATACTAAAAAGGCCACCACGGTCACCAACAGAATCTATTCTCATTCCCCTTATAAAGCGAAGAATTGTATTTGTTTCGTTGCTGATAGTTGCAGGAGCTTATCTTACTTTTTTCCTTAAAATGGGAAGAGATGGAGATCTCATTGCAGCACGTACAGTTGCTTTGAATACCATTGTTTTTTTCCAGATTTTCTATTTATTTAATTCAAAATCTATGTATGAATATGTCTATAAAGATTTGTTATCGAACAAGTACATGCTTCTCGGTATTGGTGTAGTTGTATTGCTACAGTTATTGATAACTTATAATGGTGCCCTTAATTCAGTATTTTCCACTGCACCTCTTATGCTTATTGACTGGTTAACTATTATAATGATTTCAAGTACAGTGTTTTTCCTCGTAGAGTTTGAAAAATACCTGTACAGAAAGCATTATCTGTCCTGAAAATAACCGTCATATTAATATAATTTTTAAAACATATTTAATATGGTGAAATTATGATGGAAATTAACCAGTTAATGGTTTATTTCAAATGTGGAACTTGCGATTTTGTCTTTGAAGCAGACCCAGATTTTTTCGAAGTTACATGTCCGCAATGTGGAAGTGGAAATACATATAGAATTTAAGGGTAAATAATATAATAGTCTTACCTTTATTGATATCATCAATGAAAGGAAAACTTATTACATTAGAGGGTATCGATGGCTCCGGTAAGTCTACTATATGGAGATTATTGCAGAATGAAGCTATTTTTTGTGATTGTATATTCACACGAGAGCCTACTACAAGCTGGCTTGGTGATGCAGTAAACCGTGCATTGCATAGCAATACCGACCATATAACGGAACTAATGCTTTTTTTGGCAGATCATGCAGATCATATTGCAAGGTTAATTCGCCCTTCCCTTGAAAGTGGGTTAAATGTAATATCAGACCGTTATTCTGCAAGCAGATGTGCCTATCAGGGTTCCACTCTTGAAGGTCTTTTTGATGATCCACTGGAGTGGGTACGTTCTCTGCATAAAGGCTGGACTATCAATCCAGATTTAATAATTCTTTTTGATATCGACCCTGCTGTTGCCGTGAAACGTTGTAGTACACGAAAAGAACAATCAAAATTTGAAAAAATCGAGTTTCTGAAAACAGTACGTAACAATTATCTTCGCCTTGCGGCCGAAGACCGTGGAAAGTTTGTGATAATTGATACTGACAAACCTTTAGACGAAGTTAAAGATGAAGTTTTCAGAATTATTGCTCAAGCGTTAGAAGTTAGAAAGTACTAATTTAAAGAGTAAATTTATATATATTAACAAAATTTTATCTGAAATGTTTTCTCATATATACTCTCATGAGGATTACAGATTGTTTGCATCTGCAAACTTTATGAGTGTTTCACCTAAATCTCTTATGTATTTGGGATTGAGGTTGAAACGTACTTTTTTCTGGCCTCCTCTTTCTTTTGCTATTTCCACGTATTCGTTTTCATATTTTTCACTAGTTGCAAGGCTAATAGTAAGGAACCAACCCCCTCCCATCTTTATCTCTGCAAAGCCTTCCTCTATTATGATTTCAGATTTTGTATCAGATTTGGTATCATTTTCTTCCAAGTATAGTCACCCTGTAAATCACATTATTCATTTTATTTCCATGCCATATGCAGTGGTATTGATCCGTTGTGCAGTGCAGTTGCCACAAGAGCACCTTTTATGCCCAGACATTCAAGCTTTTCAATATCAGAAAAGTCTTTAATACCTCCACCAAGTAGCACATCGTGATGTGAAATGGAAACAATGCTACTTAAGAATTGTGAATCTACTCCACTGGAAGTGCCTACTTTGTCCATATCAAGGATTATTATATTCTGGATATCAAGTGCATTAAGTTCATGTACAATCTCACATGGATCATAAGGCATAAAAGGATCAGATGTAAGTACCTTACCATATTTTTTATCAATACTCACAGTCACTTTACCTGGTAGTAATGATGTTACTTCTTTAATGGTCTTAAGGGATGCAGTTTCTGTACCAAGTATAATTGTATCTGCAAGGGAACTTGCTTCCAATGCTTCATTGACTGAGGATATTCCCGGATCAAGCATAGTAGTGACCCTTGATGATACTTGCTTAATCGTCTCATAATTAATGTTACGGGGACTTGTTCCCTGCAAAATATTAAGATCTGCAATATAAACTTCTTTTGGTTTTATTTCTTCAATGATTTTGACAGGATCTGATGTACTACAAATGCGGCTTTTTATATGTACGGGTTGATAATTCTTCCTGTCTCCACCTTGAGCGTGTACAACATTTCTATTATATAAGTCCAGTACAAAAACTATACGAAACATATATTAAGTGTTAGACGCTCTCATGCTATAAAATAGAGGTTATTACCATGAAATTACTAGTCAGCCCAATAAATGAAGAAGAGGCAATTGTTGCATGCAAGGGTGGTGCTGACATCATAGATGTAAAGAATCCCAAAGAGGGTTCTCTGGGCGCCAACTTTCCCTGGGTTATCAGATCAGTTAAAGAAGCTATAGGTGCTAAAAAACCTATTAGTGCAACTATTGGTGATTTCAACTATAAACCTGGTACTGCGTCTTTAGCAGCCTTAGGTGCTGCAGTCGCAGGAGCTCAATATGTGAAGGTAGGTCTCTTCGACGTGCAGACTGGGGAACAGGCTTTGGAAATGATTACTAATATCAATAGATCAGTCAAGGACTACGATCCTTCCATAAAAGTTGTAGTTGCAGGTTATTCTGATTATAAACGTATAAATTCCATTTCTCCTTTCCTACTACCAGAAATTGGTTCGAAAGCCGGTGTGGATGTTGTAATGGTTGATACTGGTATAAAGGATGGCCGATCCACTTTTGAATTCATGTCTGAAGAAGAACTAATCCGATTCACTCATTCAATTCGTGAGTTGGGTTTAGAATCCGCTCTTGCCGGAAGTCTTAAATTTGAGGATCTTCCTGTTCTTAAGCGGATTCAGCCAGATATCATTGGTGTAAGAGGCATGGTTTGTGGCGGAAATCGTAATTCATGTATCCAGCAGGAACTTGTTGAAAAGCTCAGGATTCAGATTTAATTAATATATTATTAATTAATATATTAATGTGTTTTAGAGATTTAGGTATATAATATGTATTTATCTAGTATGTATCTTGTATGGTATTTACAATCCTTATATAGTGTTGACAATTGTTCCCTGTAATATTATAAGGAATTTTCTGATTCGAGTTCAAAACATTTAAATATGGCAATTAGGTTATGTTTTCTAACAGAGATATTTAGAGATATTTTGAAAGGTAGTAGGATGGGTTTAATATCATCAAATACAATCCTTGTTACAGGAGGCGCTGGATTCATTGGAAGTCATGTTGTAGATCGGTTGCTTGCGGAAGATTACAGAGTAATTGTTTTTGATAATATGAAATCAGGCAAAATGGAGTTCATCTCCCATCATTTGAATAATCCTCAATTCCGATTGATAAAGGGGGATTTGCTTGAACCTGATCAGATTCTTGTGGCTTGCAAGGGTGTACAACAGGTATTTCATCTGGCAGCTAACCCAGATGTAAGAATTGGAGCTTTCAACACCAGTATGCATTTTGAGCAAAACATTGTGGCCACATATAACCTCTTGGAAGCAATGCGCAAACAGCATGTGAAGAAAATCGTTTTCACGTCTTCTTCCACCATATATGGTGAAGCAAACATAATTCCAACACCGGAAAAATATGGCCCACTAATTCCAATTTCCATGTATGGGGCATCAAAACTTGCATGTGAAGCCATGATTACTGCGTTTTGTCATACATATGATATGAAATCCTGGATTTTCAGATTTGCCAATATAATAGGAGATCGTAGTACCCATGGAATTGTGGTAGATTTTATTAATAAACTGAAAAGAGATCCGGCTCATTTAGAAATACTGGGTGATGGCAAACAGTCCAAATCCTATCTTCATGTAAGGGAATGTGTGGATGCTATGATGTTCATCGTCAATAAAAGCAATGAACAGGTTAATATCTTTAACATAGGTTCACAAGATATCATCTCAGCCACCCGTATTGCTGAAATAGTAGCTGAAGAGATGGATCTTAGCCCGGAATTTACGTACACAGGAGGTACGCAGGGATGGAAAGGCGATGTACCGAAAATGATGCTCTCTATAGAAAAATTAGAATCACTCGGATGGAAAAACCATATGAATAGTGAGGATAGTGTAAGATCCACAGTTAGATCTATTCTTAAGAATTTTGAATAAGTATATGTTATCAAATAATAGATAAGCATAATCTGCATTCTAATTGCCGGAAATGTATATTTTGGCAATGTATATCTTGATATCAGTAAAGCATTTAAATAGCAATTGCATACTAATAAAACGGATGCTAAAATGAATATAAGTGTCAAACTTACCAGTGATCATAAAATACAACTTCCTGAGTATGTAATTAAAAAAATGGGCTTCTCAATAAATGATGAAATCATTGTCAAAGTGGAAGACAAAAAGTTGATTCTGACCAAAAAAGAAGAAACAGATATTTTCAATGTTTCACCTAAAGAATTCTGGAACAATAATGCTGTTGAAGAGTATCTTAAAGATGAAGGTGATTATGGGGGTAATAACGATTATTAAATTACTTCAAAAAAATAGTTTTTCCCTTATTATGCATAGTTTTAAACAATTATATTTTATATATACATAGCACCCAATGA
>JACIVZ010000083.1 GCA_014361205.1 Methanomethylovorans sp.
GGAGTACATTTGAAAATATTCAGGGCATAGAAAATTGTATGATTAACGAGGTTTTCTACAGAGCCTTATTCTTTTTAAATTATTAGGTCAAAATAAAATCAAAAGTAGCATTTCTACAGAGCCATGAGAGATTAATTTTAAACAGAATTTTTCATCAGAGAGGATAAGTATGACATGTTTTGCTGCAATGTGTAGGGATAACAAAAAACATGCTTATTGTCTGATTAATCGGATGGGATTATCAGAAAAATATACAGAAGCTCTAATTAGCTGGACTGAAAAATATCTGGACATTTTTAATCTTGAAAAAATTCTGTGGGCTCAAATTGCTTCATCCAAAGATCCTTATCATGATCTGCAAATAAACGCCGAAAAAGACTTAGAATTCACAGTGCTGTTTGCATCAAAAAAAGACCGAAGCAAGAGTGAAGTGATTTTCCTTGAAGGGAATCTGTTACTGCTGTTCAATATCACATTGCATGGTCTTAAAGAAAACTGTGTAGCCTATACACTGTAATGAAATTACATAGATTCAGGAGCATCTATACCCAACGTCTCCAATGAAATTGCTAATGCTATACGTGCACAGTCCACAAGTCCAAGTCTTGTAACTCTCAATTTTTCATCATCGACATTTATTACTGGTACGAAACGATAAAACTGATTAAAAGATTCTGCTAGTTCCCTTGCGTATATAGCCAACGTATGTGGCTTCAATTCCCTTGCACAGTGATCTATAACACTATCAAAAATGGCCATTTTCTTTATTAATTCAACTTCTGTGTCTTCTATAAGCAGTGAAGGATTCATTACAAAATCTTCTTTCCAGATTCCTTCTTTCTGAGCTTTTTTCAATATACTGCATGCTCTGGCGTGTGAATACTGAATAAAAGGTGCGCCTTGCTTTTCAAAATCAAGAGCATCTTTCCAGTTGAAAACCGTGGACTTTTCAGGAGAGACTTTGATAATATCATATCTCACAGCTCCTATACCCACCATTCTGGCTACTTTCTGTTTAAAGTCATCAGACATCTCGGGTCTGCGCATGTCAACTTCCACAAATGCCTGTTCCTCTACTTGATCTAATAATTCATCTGCTGAAATGAATTTACCTTTCCTTGTACTCATGGAACCTTCAGGTAAAGAAACAAATTCAAATATTACAACTTCTGGTTCTGGTTTGCCTAGAAGATTTAGAGTTGCTTTCAATTGACTTGAAATAACTTTATGGTCAGACCCCAGAATATCTATCATACGGTCAGCTCTTTCACCTTTCCATTCATGGTATGCCAGATCCCTTGTAATGTATAGAGAAGTACCATCCGAACGCTGAATTACTAATTTTTTTTCAAAACCATAATCATCCAGATCCAATACAAGAGCACCATCATCAATATATGTACGACCCGTAGCTTTTATCTCTTCTATAATCCTTGTAACAGCACCTGACCTTACAAAAGTGGATTCATATGGAAAACTATCATGAAATATATTCATGCGTAAAAGAGTTTCTTTTATACCATCAAGAGCAAGGGAAACTGCTTCACTAAAAGTTTTAATTGTAGATTCATCCCCCCTTTCCACGAGCTGCATAAGCCTGTCGATCTCTGCTACTTTTTCAGGTTCTTCTTCAAGCTTTATATTTGCTTTAATATAAACATCGGCAATAGCATGATCGGATTTTTTTGATGTATCAAAATCAAAATGTGATAGAGCCCAAGAAACAATAGCTATCTGACGCCCCATATCGTTCACATAATATTGAGTTTCAACATTATAACCGGCTTTTCTGAGAATCCGCACTAATGTATCGCCAATAACTGAATTCCTGATATGACCCACATGTAAAGGACCGTTTGGATTTGCAGAAGTATGTTCAAGAAGAATATCGCCTTTGCAGAAACCTCCACCAAATGATGAACCTTCAGATCTAATTCTAAAAAAAGTTTCTTCAAGATATTTTTTTGAAGTGTATATATTAATATAAGGACCAATTGCCTTTATTTCTCCGATAAAAGGAAATTTTGAAATATTGGCTGATTTAACTATTTTTTCAGCTAATTCCTTAGGGTTTTTCTTTTCCCTTGATGCAAGTCTAAAAGCCACTTTTGATGACAAATCTGCATGCTTGGAAGGCTCAAGATCAAGGTCTTCAACTGCAGTTCCAAGCTGTGAAAGTGTTTCCTTTAATAAAGTTTCAACCTGCTTTTTAAATTCCAGATACATACACAACACCGCTTCATACACCAGTACTGAACCTTAGTATAGCAACCAGACCACCGAAAGCATTCATTAGTTGTGAACCTTCGTCAAAATCTGTAGAAATGAATTCCACCCGCGTATTCATCTGATCTGCCATTTCAGAAAGCTCGTCAACAATATCAACTTTATCTACAACTTCCATAGAGTAACCACAAACAGGACATGGACCAGGAGAGAAATATTCCTCACCAGGTTTGAAGGCTTTTGTCATTTTTATTTCATGGTCTCCATTTGGACATCTGATAGTTAATCTTTCTGCTCGAAGGTCTTCAGATATCAAAAGAACTTCCACTGCACCAATATTAAGATTAGCTCTTACTGATTCTTCTCCATAGGCAGCTTTGCCTGAATCTGAAACCAATTCCGCAAAAAAGCGCTGTATTAGCTTTTTCTCTGCAATCAGATCGAGATCTGCAAGCTTCTCACTAGCAGCGTTAACTAACTCTGAAAGGCCAGATTCGTCGGTGTATGCAACATCAAAAAGACCAAGTATTTTTTTCTGTAACTCATGATGCAGGAATTCTCCTGCTTCAAATTCTTCCTTAGTTGGTGAAGGCCCTCCTATGAGAATTCCCTCAAAATTCTTTGGATCTACTGACATGAAAACTTCGGTTGCAGCATCTCCAATTCTTTTGTAAAAATCGTGGATTGCAATGAGCCTTAACTGCTGGAATCTGTGAGCACTTTGACCACCTTTACGCTGTTTCCCAGGTACAGTAGAAGTAAGTGTCCTATTAGCCTCTATGTGTTTACCTACCAGCAAACCAATAGCTGCCTCACGTCTATCCAATACAAGTAAACCATAAGTCTTTGAATCTTTAAGCATTTCTTCTAGTGGTTCAAGATAAAAACTGGAATCACAATGATATCTATAGGTTACTATTGGCTGAGGTGGTTCAACAATAGTAGTTTCCATGCTTGTCTTATTAGCTCCTATATCAACAGCACCGGTGAAGAAAACAATACCATTCTCAGGCACCTCCACATACCTGAGCCTTGCAAGTAGAGATTCAATAGCACCTTGCACATTGGTCCTTGTAACCTTGGACTTAATGTTTGCAGCTTGTCCATGTTCTGCTTTGAGCTGAGAGGTAATATCAGATATTTGTTTGTCAGGAGGGATATATAAAGAAATTAATTCTGTTCCGTGACCTTTCTTGGTCCTGAGCTCCTCCAATTTTTTCTTAAATTCATATTTCTTATGAGCAGATTGTTCTGTCATCGTGTGAGTACTCCATGATAAGATTGATTTAATGATAAAATATAATCATAATTTCCGATTTCGCCTTTATGTGGGTCTAGATATAAATATAGATTATGACAGGTATAGCTGCCTGTCTTCCAGATACTATTCAAGATGGGAAACAAAACCATCTCTTGATAACAAGACCACTCTACTTATTTCAACATGTTCAGCAACTGTATAACCTATACGGTTTGCTATCTGTAGAGAAAAATCCATGACTTCATCGTGTGATGGCATTGCTTCTCTATGAAGACGATTCCTAGAGAAGCCAAGATGCATATAAGCCTTTACTTCTACATAATCTGGAGAAGCTTTCCTAATTAGTTCAGCATAACCATCTGGATGAAACATATTAATTCCTTTTATAAGAGTAATCCGTATAACTTTCCTTGTAGCCTTGTACCTCAATACTTCAAGAGATTTGTTAAATTTGCTCCATAAATGGATTGATTGAGGACGACATACTTTATAGTACGTTTCCTCATTTGGGGCATCCATACTCACATATAGCTGTGATGGATTTATACGGCTTATCATTTCAGGATTAGTGCCATTGCTGACAACAAAGGTTGTTAATCCATGTTCTTTGAATTCTTCTACCAGTTCTGGCAGATAAGGGTATATTGTAGGTTCACCTGATAGAGATATTGCTACGTGCTTTGGTTCATTGCCTTCCAACCATAGATTTCTGTGCTCACAATCCCCAAAGCCTGAGATCAACTTTCTCTGAGATTTTATACATGACCCCACTATTTCCGATGGAGAATCCCACTCCTCAGGTGCAGGTACATCTACCTCTACCGGTCGCCAGCAGTGTAAACATCTCTGATTGCACATAAGAGTAGGAGTCATCTGTAGACATCTATGTGACTCTATACCATAGAAAGAAGCTTTATAGCATTTTCCTTCATTTCTCAGAGCCCTGCGCAACCATAAACAGGTCTTTACAGCTGAATGATTCCCTGCAAGACTATAACCTTGTTTTTTTAAGAGAGAATGAAGGTCTACAAGATACGGTAAATTAGATTCCTGAGAAGACATTTCAGGTTTAGTTAAGATTTCCAGTATATATAATTTGGTACTATGTAATGAACATAAAAAAAGATGAACATAAAAGAAAAATCAAAAGAAGTTCTCGATGCCGGAGTTGCATTGCTTGCACCTGGATGTGGTATTGTTAGCAAAACGCCAACAAAAAACCTTCAGGCAATGATTCAAATGGCAAAAGAACATAAATACTGAAGAAATTTCTGAAAATTTAATTTATATAAAAATATGAATATAATGTAATATAATTTTATTTTTAAAAGTCTTCCTTTTTTATAACATAAAATAAATATAATTTTACTGTATATAAGTATGATTAATAAAAGTTTTTAAAACGAATCTGATGCTAAAATCATAGCTATGCTAATAATTGAAGATTAAAGAGGAACATACTTTTAACAAATGGTTAACAAATATAGATCACTTTTAAATTCAGCGTTTTTCAAAATATTCGTTAATCATTCGATAACAATGGGTGAATAAAGAATTGAAAGCAGAGAAATTTCATTTATCTATCCCATAAATTAAATATGTACATAGAACTCAAAATTGATTAATACTTAAAAGAACAAATGAAACAATAAGAATTAATTATCGGGGGAATTATATGGGAGCTAACGCATCAGGCAAAGAAGAGATGCTTGAAAAGATTATAAATAACGGTCCTGTTATTGCTTTTATTTGGAAGGCGGAAAATACTTCTGAAGAAAAATGGCCTGTAGAATACGTTTCAGATAACGTCCATCTTCTAGGCTACACAGTGGAAGACTTCACTTCCGGAAACCTTCTTTATGCTGACATTATCCATCCTGATGATCTTCCAGATGTGGAAATGGAACTTTCAGAAATAGTGCGAAGAGGCGGCACAGTCTTTATCAAAGAATACAGGATAATGACTAAGTCTGGAGAAGAGAGGTGGGTAAAAGAACATACTTTTATTCAACGTGATCATGAAGGAACTGTAACCCATTATGAAGGAACTATTTTCGATATTACAGAACAGAAAAATAAAGAAATATCCTTAGAGGAGGCATTAAGAAAACAGAAATCTCTGGAAAATGCCATAAATAATAGCTCTATTATGGTATTTCTGTGGAGAGCAGAAGAATTCTTACCTACAGAATACGCTTCTACAAATGTTTTAAATCTTGGCTATTCAGCTGAGGACTTTGTTCAAGGGCGTATATCTTACAATGATCTGATTCATCCAGATGACTACGAGCTGGTAAGAGATACACTTGCTGAAAAATGTGAGGATGGAACTGACTATTACACGCAAGAATATCGTGTAATATCAAAGGATGGAAAGATATTGTGGGTTAGTCAGGGAACTTACATCGAGAGAGCAAAAGATGGAAATGTAACTCATTTGCATGCGATTGTCCAGGACATCACAGAAAAGAAAGAAAAAGAGATCACACTTAAAGCAGCACTTGAACGACAATCTGAACTACTTGATAGAAAACAAGCTCTTGAAACAATTATTAACCATAGTCCTGTAATTGCTTTCGTTTGGAAGGCAGGTCCAGACGATGAAATGGAACTATGGCCTGTTGAATTTGTTTCTGAAAACATAACTTATTTCGGATATTCAGTTGATGATTTCCTTTCAGGAAACATTCTGTATGGTAATATTATCCATCCTGATGACCTCCTTGATGTGCAGACAGAACTGTCGGACATCTGTAAGGAAGGTGGAAAAACTTTCATCAAGGAATACAGAATAACAACGAAATCTGGAGAAGACAGGTGGGTGGAAGAGAAGACTTTCATACAGCGTAATGATGAAGGGAGTGTGACCCATTACCTAGGTATCATTCAGGATATTACTGAAAGAAAGGAAGTTAAAACATGATGAAATATTAGGTATAGAGAAATAAATATAAAATTTTAATAGAAATACAGGTTTATTAGAAATCGTCGTTTCTACCCTTTACTATTTATCCCTTTACTATTTATATTGGTGCTCTTCAATCAACATTTTGTGGTTAACGTCAATTTTTCAGCCATGAGATATATCATAGTATTCCTGTTATTCCTGTATTTTTCCATCTTTAGACCGTGAGATATTTTAAATGAGAGGATCATTTCAAAAAATATCGATAATAACAACAAAAAGACAAAATAGTTTCAACTTGAATTCTAATTTGAGATTCTGTCTTTATCAAGTTGTTGAAGTACTATGTCTCTGAACTTCACGGCATCTATAAATTCAGGTTTTATTTCCAGAGCTTTGCTAAAAGCTTCAAGGGCTTTTTCATATTTTTTTTGTCTGAAAAATATTTCACCTTTGCAATACCATGCTTCTGCACTATCAATTTTTATTTTCGAGGATGATGTTAAAGAAATCCATGCAAATCTGGGAAACTTATAGTTTAAAGGCTTTGAATATGATATAGAATTATCAAAAGCTTCAAGAGCAGCGTCGTAATTTTCCAGCTCTCTTAAAACACTTCCTTTGCAGTACCATGCTTCTGGGAATTCTTTGCATATAGCCAGTGCATTTTCAAGAAAACTCAAAGCTTCATCGTATCTCTTAGATTTATAAAGAACAAAACCTTTTCTGAAAATACTTTCAGGATCGTCGGGGAACATCTCCAGTATCTTGTCGAGAAGTTCAATTGATGTATCATATCTGCCAAGCATATAGTTAGCATAACTTTTGCAGGAGAGGGTATTTATAAGATTTATTTTTGATCGCTTTGCAGTTTCATAATCGCCCTGAGATATAAGCATATCTGCCTCTTCATGCCATAGTTTTTCTGCTACATCACAAGCACCTATGCATTCCTCAAACATCTGCATCTTAAGAAAAACATATCCTTTATTGTAAGCCTGCTGTGCACTTTCATGAATCTTTTTGAGAACTTGCTTTCGAGAGTCTTTGAAGAAAAAAAAATTAAAAAATTTCATTTATTTACACCTCAGTGCAAAGAAAAACAAAAATAATCACCTTGAAACCTGAACTTCTTATGAACATGACATACAAGGCACAGACAATCAGTCTTTATGGATTGCTTTTGCTGATTTTTGCTTGCACAGAACATCATCCCATTTCCGGGATATGAAGGGCATTTAATACATAGACAACCTTTACCTTTAGAATGATGGTATGATTTACATATGCCAAAATACCTACCATAAGTTGCTCTGTTTTTGTCTATAACTTCTGAGGAAAACATATATCCTAAATTTCTAACCTTTCAGGAAGATAGATTTAACGTTTTATTTTCAGGAAACGTTTTATTTTCAGTATTGAATGGTTCATTGTTTGCTCGGGACAGATTGTAACACAACGTCTGCAACTTGTGCCTAAGCAACGCTGACTGTCTATATTTACAAACCTCTTCCCTTCCTTTTCAATAATAACTAAAGCATCTTCAGGACATTCCTTTTCACATTTATGACACATGATACATTTTTCCACAGGTGCTTCAAGGATGATACCTATATCCTTTACAATTTCAATGCCTTTTTTGCCCACATCATCAATATCCTTTGAGACACGTCTTTCAATAATCACCTTTTCAAGATCAGGAGGAAAAGGCTTGATATCATAAAGCTTAAGCATCTGATCATAAATCTCCATGGGCATTCCTTGTTGCCAGTAAGACAGTTCACACAGATATATATTCTTGAAAGTTTCGCTTGTAGCCATCATGAGATGGTCAGCATGTATCTTCTTTGCTATAGAGATCACTTCACATAATTTAATAGGATCTAGAGCAATTTTTTTTGCTAAACTGATGGAAGTGTTACCAAATTGGACAATGTTTTTAACAAAACCTGGCACAGAACCTATGTACCTTGCTTTTTCAGCATCTACATATGTACCGCTTGCACCGGACATGTAGACATATTTCAGGTCGCTGTATTCAATACCAGCTTCTATCATCAGGGTCATATGGGCTGCAAAGATCGCACCTATCGCCTTACCAACTTCTTCAATATCCTTATCTGTAATTATAATGCCTTCACCTAAGAAGATTCTTCCGTCGGGAAGATGCGGTAACTTTTTAATCAGACCTTCTTTGATAGCTAGAGCAATAGTTGAAATCACACCTGTTCCTGTAATACCTTTAGCCTGTATGCCAGAAGATTCAATGATTTCACCGGAAACTGGATCTAAAAGATCTCCTTTTACAGCTTCCATTTTATCATTGAGTACTATAAGCCTCCAGTAACGACCTTCAGGATTTATGTCACTTATAGCTCCAGGGCCTGCAAGCATACCGCAGTTGATTCCCTGACCCTCTATTGCCGGCCCAGCAGCAGCACTAGCGGTAATGATCTTATCTCCCACTTTTAGTGCCATCTCTGCATTTGTACCATAATCGGTTACCAGGCAAGGTCCATCCTGACTTATGAAATCAGTTTCCATCATCATAGCAAGAGCATCAGCACCAATCTCATGTTTTATTGCTGGAGGGACTACTATCTCACAATTTTCCATTTCATAGATTCCTTTAAAAATTTCATTGGCAGGAAAAATACGGGCGTCCCTTTTAACATTATGTACACCTAACTTTTTCTGCTTGGTCTCTCCGGCATATGCAAGATCCAATATCTCACCATTCTGAAAAAGGGATAACTGTATTGGATTACCGCAAACAGCTATCCTTTGAATACTTGATGGATTCACATCAAATTTTTCCAGCACTTTCTTTACAGCCTCTATCATCAATCCATGAGCTACATCCTTGCCTGTATTAATGGCAAAATCCAGATGATCCATTACATTTCCCCCTGGAAGAGGATGTCCCATTGTGATTACAGTTTTAATGGTTTCTCTTGATTCAATATCTATCAGCTGCGATCTGAAGCCGCTGGTTCCAAGGTCCAGTGCAATTACAAACATGTGGATTCCTTCAAAAAGTATTTACAGGCAAGTAGGGTTTGTTTTAAGGTAAATGATATATGTATTTTTTGCTCCAAGTTTCTACTGAATAATTTTATAATTAAGAAAGATACAAGATATACCTAAGTATTTTTGTTT
>JACIVZ010000084.1 GCA_014361205.1 Methanomethylovorans sp.
TTTTGCCATAACTTTCAGATAGTCATTATCAATTTCCATAAGTACAGTCTGGAACATGGCTACATGTATCTTTTCTTCATTAGCCACATTAAGGAGTATTTTTCTTAAGTTTTCTTCATCTGTGAGAGCAGCCATTTCTTCATAGAGATTTATTGCATCAAGTTCAGCTATCATTGCACTTCTCAAAATTTCTTTGTCGATATCGTCCTTATTATTCCTATTGAAATTAATTGGTATTTGGGAAAACAATTTTTTCCCTCCCTATTTTGCAAGCTCTTCATCAACTTCCTTTTTACCAGCTTCAAGTTGTTTGAATTGCTCTTTATCTTGTTCAAGAAGCAATGTTTGAAACTCTCCAACATGTGTCTTCTCTTCCTTTGCAACATCGAGAAGCACTCTTCTTACTTCATCATTTTCTGTAAGGTTTGCCATTTGCTCATAAAGGTTTATAGCGTCCAGTTCAGCAACTATTGCAGCTCTTAATATCTCTTTATTCAGATCTTTTTGATTTATCTTGTCCAAATCTATTGGTATCTTTGATAATATATTCTAATCCCCCTTTTTTGTATAGTTCCCCAGAGTATATAATTTTTTAACTATTTAATAATTACGTGTAATTATAATGATTATTCATTATACTTCGTGGATGGTTTTAGTTGGATATTTAGTGATTATTTCACTATCTTTTTTCTTTAAAGCTTCAAGAAGAACCGCATTTCTTTTAATCATTACAAGTTTCTTTTCCTGAAGACGTTCTTGATATATACGGATGGAACGTAGAAAATCAATCTTTCTGAATTCTGGCCAATAAGGAGCACAAAAATAAGTAGCACATTCATTACCACACGTTTGCCAAGGCAGAAAATTGGATACTCTTTCATCTCCGCCTGTCCTGATAATAAGATCAACGTTAGGAATTGCATTCCCAGCAGCAGGATATAGGTGATTTGCAATGGTAGATTCAGTAATATCTTCAGTATTCAATTGCCCTTTATCAACCTTCTCTGCAATTTTGCGTACAGCTTGAACTATATCCTGCCGCCCGCCATAGGCAATAGCTACATTCAAATAAAACTGATCGTACGTTGCAGTACATCTTTCGGCTTCTTTTATAGAATATTGCAAGCTTATCGGAAGCTTCTGAATGTCACCAATGGCTCGGATATGTATTTTCTTTTTATGTGTCCTCTCGTCCTTGCAGAGCTCATCGAATTTAAGCCCTATTAGTTCGAAAAGTTTCTGTTTTTCGTCTTCAGCTCTGTTAAAATTTTCGGTGGAAAATGCATAAATAGTGAGCTGTTTTATACCTACTTCGTAGCACCATTCAATAACTTTTTCAGTTACGCTGGCACCCTTCACATGTCCATAAGTGGTTAATTTACCAATACGGTTAGCATATCTACGGTTACCGTCCATGATTATTGCAATATGTTCAGGTATATACGAACTTGTTACTTCTTTAGATAGGAAGTACTCATATGTATGATAGGCAACCCTTTTTACATAATTTAATATAAATATCCCTACCTAAAAAATTTTTAAACTTGTTATATTGCGTTACTATTTTAAAATTAGATACATTCTTTCTATTTAAAGATTATTTTGAGGTGTTGTTAGTATTAATAGTTTTCAAGTACTGAACGAACTATATCTCTATAATCTTCCTTAAGAAGATAAATGTTATGGTCACCTGTCACATCGATGCTTAGAATTCCAAGTCGGGTGTTCATTAAGCCGACCATGGCAGAAACTCCTCTGTAACTAACATTGAAATTAGTTTTATTCAAATACCCATACACATCACCAGTTGTAAACTTATCCCCTTCAAGAAAAAGCTGCAATACAACTTTACGAATGCCGGTATCATCTCTGCTTAAATATTTTATGAGCCTCTCCCTAACACGGTCTTCTATCGTTTCCAGTACAAACACCTCGTTTTTTTATATGCTATTTTAGTTTATAAAGTTATTGTGATTTATATAAATTAAACTGCTATTGGTAGCCAAAGTGGAAGTACGTATATCTTTCTTGCATATATAATTTAGGTTTTAGAGCGGGATCTTTTCTACTATCATTCCACCTGGAAAAGGATATTTTTCAATTATACACATTTCTTTTACATTTGCTGGTATATCTATTTTTATATCTTCAAGTATCCAGGCAGCTATGTGTATCTCTTGTTTTTCCACTTGAAACAATTCCTCAGGAACTCCTAATGCTAACAATTGTTCAGATATCAGTTTTACAGAATTCTCTTCATCTTTACATCTTATTATACCATAGATGATAGTTCCATCCTCTGTTATTTCATCAAACTCCCTTGCGGACCTTTCAGCTATGCGTATAAGTCTTCTTCTAAGCTGTATAGCATCTTTAAATCTGGAAGTACATACATGTCCTTTTTGAGTAGTTTGCAAAACTTCGATTCCCACAGCATATGATCCAGCAACAGCATTAGAAAACTCATCATGTAATCTATAACCTCTGAGTTTCATTTCCTCACAATTTGTTTCCGAGAACTCAAGTTCGTTCATATTAAGGAAACAGCCAAGTTCATTTGCCATCTTGGCCACCTCAGATGCACCTTTTATTGCCGGGATTTCCAGACCAGCTTCAATTCCAACATCCATAGCTTTTTTAATGGAGCCTGCATAATTTGTCATGTTGGTTTTCCAGATATCTGCAGGTGGATGAAATCTGATTTCATCAAGTCCAGCAAAGGCAAGTTTTTCCAGCAGATCTTCATCCGGAAACAATGCAGTATATAAATGTATATGGTGCTGTCTTCCAAATTCTGATTTTAATAATCTTATATATCTGAGCACTTTTTCTGTTCTAAGTAATGGTTCCCCCCCAGTAATACCCGTACCAAGAGCTCCCATTTGATTTGCTTCTTCTATTATATCCTTATCTGAGTTAACAAGTCTTTCATTTGCGAAAGTAATGTCTGCTTTCCTTTCATTTGAAATTGGACAATAGAAACAGTTATTCGCACATATGCCTGTTATAAAAAGAACCATTTTTGCCCCTTTTTGGCATAATTTACACCCTTTGGGAAGATATGTATAGCAGGAACCAGCTTCACCCTTGGATATATTTTGCATAATGGCGCAATGATACATCTTCTCATATATACCTATTGTTCAGTCCATTTGGCTTAAATACCAGCATTTCGTTGATAATAACGTTGAATAAAGGATTCATAGTGGTTTGCGGCTGCAAAAAATGTGGTAGATGCAGGAATATTTGTCCGAATTCTGCACTTCAAAGAACATCTGAGGACATACCGAAGATAGATCATGAAATCTGTAATCAATGCATGGTTTGTGTACTGTTTTGCCCCAATAAGGCATTTATTTATTTGGAATAGTGTCACCTAATTTGAGAGGGTATTTTGTTTTAAATAAAACCTCTGAATATTATTCTTGAGGCAATTGCAGATACAGAAAATACAATTATTGATATTGGCAGTGCCCTGGAGAGTTCATACATCATCTGGCTTTTATCTCCCCCATATTCAATAGCTGTTGAGAAGCGGGTAAGGATAATTGTTATAAGTATTAGATATATCCCTATTTCAAGCATGAACATGTTAGTGCTTATAGAAAGTTCCAAACTTTGGGGAGATATATCTGCAGGTCCAGGTATCATGTTTGGTGGTAATTTAGATATACTATGTGCAACATCCTGAAGAATTTTTGCTATTACTTCAGAAAGTGCGATTGTTATACCTCCTATAAGGGGTGCAAATATGCATGCTGTTGATTTCATAGTAGATGTCATTTCATACAGTGATTCCTTTATGCGCCTTTCTACATCCTGAAGGTCTTTCATATGATCTGCCAGTTTTACTATTGCCACACCCGCAGTTTCGTGGCTTTTGTGAACGCTTTCCAAAAATAATTTCATTGTTGTATTTATCCGTTCAGAGTGTATATTTTTAAATGCACCGTAATCTTCATCGAATACAGCATTTTGCAAATCACACCTCATACATACAATGTTCATAGCAATTTGTTCAAAAGGTTCGCAAATAGAAGATCCTTTCATGTTAGTGGCTGTATGCAGAAATGCCTCCTCTGCAGACCTGCCTTCTGATATTCTCCGTGCCAGAATGAACAATGCATCTACAAATTCATTTTCCATAGCAATTATTTTATCCCTGATTCTTTTATATGGGCCATATGCAGCATTTAGATACAAGGAAACGGCAATGCTTATACCGATTAATATGAGCAGTGCAGTGGGTACTATACCTTCAAGTACACCTGTGGAAATTATACTGTGAGGATTTCCAGCAAATAATAAGAAGTATCCAACTCCATATACTGAGCCTCCGGCTATTAATCCCAATATAAGTCCTTTTTTCTTTTTCGATGACAGATTTTCCAATTCTGGATGAGTGGGAGGGATCTGCTGAGGCACAAACGCTGCAGGTCTTTGCATAAGTACATATTCTGCATATGCAAATGTAAGGATCGGGAAAATAATATTATATATCAATATAAGATTCTTACTTGTGATTTTGATCCCTACTACAGCCATTGCAGGCAGTAAAGCGACCAAGGCGAGTGGAATGAGAATGAATATTGAATATAGTATATAAGTAGGAAGCTTTAGTTTTGCAGCGTAATTTTCCATCAGATTTTTAGTTCCATCAAGTATGATATCCAATGATCTGTTTAGAGTTAAAGTCCGCTGCACAAAATCAGTTTCACTCATAGAACTTTTGATCAAATGTAATGACCTTTTGAAATGTTCACTATTCTTACCCCACATATCCGAAAACTGTACCACGGCATCATCCATTCCAGCATATATTCGTAAATGGAGGTTCCATAACATTTTCTTTAAATCCCTGGCAAGAGGTCTGTTTGAGTTCTCTGCAGCAAAATATACAGCTTTCTCCATATTTGGAATAATTTTCATTGACATTATTACATAACTCATCACTTCGGGCATGTCTCCAAGTGATGTTATCTTAAGGTATCTGGCATGTATCTTTACATATTCACTCAGATACCACATTACTGCAAAAGGTATTATTAAAGTTATAATAATGATTGATGCAATTATACCAGAGGAAAAATTAACTAATCTGAATAATAAAGCATCTATCAGAATAATACAAAATAATATGAATGTAGCTCCTACATAGGAAAAAAATGTAGTTTCATAGGGTTCAAGGTCAAAACCAGTATATATAAGGGAATTTTTATATTCTGAGCTTACTACCTTTTCACTATTCTTTTTGAATTGTTGATGATCTTTAATAAATTTCGATAAGTACCTCCACGTAAATTTGCATCCTCTGTAATACCAATTATTATCAGGATGCATCATAACCATCCTCTACTACTGGAATCAATTGCATATTATTATCCAAATTTGTATGCATGACAGGGACAGATTTTTCTTCATTTTTTATAGTTATAGTATGTTCAAACCATCTACACCATCGCTCATATACTCGCTGTATGTCTGGCTTGGCGTGATTCTTTTTTTCTTTTTCCATAAACATCCAGAACATATTGTTACAGTTTGATACTATATCAGCTTCTAAAAATGAAGGGTCTTTTTTTCCATATTCTGCAATTTTAAGTTTCATACTTGCTCGAATACGAATGTTCTTTGAAGCTTCATCCACTGATATGCCCCATTTTCTTGAAATTTTTCTTATCAATGCTGATTGTCCTCTATCCAGCAGATCAGTAGGTACGAGTGAATCAACAGATGCATCAAAAGTAAGAATATCCGAAAAAACGCTGTGTGTATTGTCAGGATCCCAAACATCATTTACTTCAGCAATTTGAACTACTTTCCGTTTTGTTGCCATACTGCCAGCTATACGGGTATTAGAACATACTATTACAGCATCAGTGGCCTTGAAAGAGGCAGGTGGCACTCCCAAAGTATGTACTATTCTTTCGTATACCGCATTTGTAGATGCACCATGAATGGTTCCTATAACAGAGTTTCCAGCAGTTCCTACCTGCATTGCCTCATACAACATTGCTACTTCCGGTCCTCTAACTTCGCCTATTACTAAGGATGAGCTGCCAAGCCTCAGGGATGCACGCAGAGCAGTTGCCGGGTCTATTTCAATACTAGATTTTATAATAGAGGACTGAGCATTGAGACCTTGTGCCTTCCATCCGAGTTTTTGTAAATGGTCAAGTGGTATTTCAGGTGTGTCTTCGATGGTGAGTATTCTGTATTTTTGTGGCATTTCCATAAGCATTGCACATAAAAGGGATGTTTTCCCAGCTCCTACACCTCCAGCTATCAGCACAGATGCATGCCCATCCATCATAAAACTAAGTAGACCGGCAGCAAGAGGTGTGATTGCACCTGTGTTTATTAATTTAGGAAGTGTCCATGGAGTTTTAGCATGTTTTCGAAATGCATAAGCCATTCCTTTAGCACTTAATGGGTCACCTATAACTGAAACACGTACTCCATACTCTCTTAGTGCCATCTCCAAGACAGGTGTTGCTTCACCAAAAGGTCTTCCACTTATTGTTCTGAACCTTGAAACCATGGAATCCATATCTTCCTGTGACAAAAAAATGTTTGTAGTACATTCTTCACCATTGATAACCACATGCACAGGGTTTCTGTCTGCAGGAGCATTGATATAAATATCTGTAATCTTTTGATCTGATAACAGATCCTCTAAAATGCCTAGCCCAGTTGTATATTTTGCCAGCAGGTCAGAAAAAATATCCAGTTGAGATGGTGTCAAAACAATCTTTTTATTTCTTGCCTCCTCATGTAAATATTTTTTTGAAAGCCTTTGGAAATATTCTCTTGAAAGAGCGGGATCTGCAAAATTCATATCTTCTGGTCTATGTTTGATCATTCGATTACGTACATTTTCAATTAGCAGAAGCTCATCGGGTTGCATATTGTATTCAGGGGGATTTACTACATATAGCTTTTCAGGTTTGTCGGTAAACTCATAGATGGATATAGGCAGTTTTCTCCCGTCTACTCTCTGTATATCATAGCATTCAATAAAAACAGTATTAATCGGAGGTTCAGTATAAATGCGGGATGTGGAGAACAAAGGGCGGACGTATGGTGGAAGATTTTTTTCATAATTAAAAGTTCCATCTGGTTCATAACTAAAATTGTCCATTAAAGGTTGGAGCTTTTTTAGGATATCATGTAAAGATGCATTAAAATAATTAATACATTTGTAACATTCAGGATTATTTGTCTCTTCAGTTTCATATTTTATTTGCTCTATGATTTCCTCTGTGATGTTATATGCTTTGAATGGAGATTCTTTAACTGAATTTATTATTCGTTCTATTTTTTGTTTTCTGTTTTTTTCACATGTCAACTTTGAATCATATGTGCATGTGTAGGATATTACGTCCATGTTTTCATAAGGTTGTAAATTATCTTCTATACGAGCTAGCGAGTATATTTTTTTGAGAGTTATGTCTTCATATTCTCTGTCATAAACATTTGATATTACAAGTTTCTGTGCTATTGGTTCCTTAAGTAATATTTTGAATATGTTTGATCTGCATGAAAAATTATTTAATGTAGAGTCTCCTTTGCAGTTACCACATTCCACAATTATGCTATTCTTATTCCCGTTTTTCTTTGTTCTGTACGTACATACGTTGTTTTCAATTTTTTTGTTTGAATTGGTTAATGAAGTAATCATTTGGTTGAGATTTGACTTCATCTGATCATTTTGAAGGGCATTAAATAATCTCAATATTTCCTGAACTTTCCTTTTTGATATTTTTTCAGCAACTGTAAGTGATGAAAGTTTGTCGGTAAACTCATATATCTTGTTTTTCATCTATTCACATCGTTATTATTTTTATTATTTCGGGTTATGTTACATACATACAAAAAGTTTTCTATTAGTAGGGAATTTGTAGATAATTAAAAATATGTCAGTATAAATTTAGAGGAAGATGTTTTTACATAAGAATAATTAATTATTATATTCACTGTATATATTATTACATCAAGTTCATTGAGATGAGTATAGCCTATAACGAAAAAAAAATCATAAGTTATAAAGGAAATACTTCGGGGAATAGAAGGGGGAGTCATTCAAGACTTATTTCAAGTATATTCCATTGAGCACAAAGTACTACTTCTATAATTTATGTTCATATCGGGATTATAAAATGATAGCACCATTGATGAAATTATAAGTTATTCCCCTGCGGTTCATTTCCATCATAATCAGTGCCATTTTTATAAGCTTTCCCTTTGTACCTATAATCACTTCAAATTTATTCTCATCAATGTTTTTACTTTTTTAATTTATGCTAAGCTTTTATAAGATTCTCTATGAGTTATAAGATTCAAGCTGCATACTGTAAAAAAAGGTATATGTTAGATTACATTTTTCTATTCGATGGTTCCAGCCTTTTAAGATCAGCTTCTACCATCATCTTTACAAGTTCTTTAAAGCGCACCTTTGGTTCCCAACCCAATTCTCTTTTTGCCTTGGATGAGTCCCCTAGTAGTAATTGAACTTCAGCTGGCCTTACGAACTTTGGGTCGATAACTACATATTTTCTCCAGTCCAGCCCTACAATGGAAAAAGCTTCTTCTACAAATTCTTCAACTGAATGAGTTTCGCCAGTAGCTATTACATAGTCTCCAGGTTCATCTTTTTGAAGCATACGCCACATGGCATCCACATAATCTCCTGCATATCCCCAGTCTCTTTTGGCATCAAGGTTCCCCAGACGTAGTTCAGATTCCAGGCCATGATATATGCGTGCAACTCCGTCAGTTATTTTCCTTGTTACAAATTCAATTCCCCGACGAGGGGATTCATGGTTAAATAATATACCATTACTGATATGCATTCCATAGCTTTCTCTATAATTAACACATGTCCAGTATGCATAGACTTTAGCTACTCCATAAGGGCTTCTGGGATAGAATTTTGTATTCTCTGTCTGTGGAGTTTCCTGTACTTTACCAAACATTTCACTGGATGAGGCCTGGTATACTCTTGCATCAGGTATTATGTGTCTTACAGCTTCCAGTACTCTAACAACTCCTAATCCAGTAACATCGCCGGTATGTACTGGTTGATTCCATGAAGTTCCTACAAAAGACTGAGCAGCAAGATTGTATACTTCATCAGGCTGTGAGATACGCATTGCTTCGTTAAGAGATGATTGATCAGTAAGATCACCCTGGATCAATTCTATGTTATTGAGTAAATGTTCTATGCGGGAAGTGTTGGGAGTGCTAAGTCGTCTTACAAGTCCATACACATTATATCCTTTATTATAGAGTAACTCTGCAAGATAGGACCCATCC
>JACIVZ010000085.1 GCA_014361205.1 Methanomethylovorans sp.
AGAAGCTTTTGAAAGATAAAAGGTTATTTCATCTACTTACTTTTAATTGTTTATTCAAAGTTTCAAAAAAAAATGCAATCAATATATTTTTATACCTATATTGTATAAGTACAAATACTATAAAATTAAGCAATATAAAATCTGTTTACTGAAATATATTAAGCTATTGGTGAGGGAATATGGCAAAAATAATGATTGTGGATGATGCAGCTTTTATGCGTATGGTCATCAAGGATATTCTCACAAAGAACGGACATGAAGTTGTTGCTGAGGCGGTAGATGGGCTGGACGCCTTAAAAAAGTATCCTCAGGCAAAACCAGAACTTGTATTCATGGATATAGTCATGCCTAATATGGAAGGTATTGATGCGCTCAAAAATATCATGGCAATGAATCCTGAAGCAAAAGTGGTAATGTGTTCTTCCATAGGACAGCAATCAGTAGTCACTGAAGCTCTCAAAATAGGAGCAAAGGACTTTATTGTAAAACCATTTGATGCAAAGAAAGTACTGGAAGTTGTCAATAAAGTAATGTGAATATGCCCATAAGAGTACTTGTTGTGGATGATTCTGCCCTCATGCGCAAGATCATTTCGGATATACTCAACAGTGATCCGGATATAGAAGTTATTGATACTGCACGCAATGGCCAGATTGCTGTGGAAAAAGTGGAACTTCTCAGACCGGATGTAATTACACTTGACCACGAAATGCCTGTATTAGATGGTCTCCATGCTCTTGGCTATATTATGAGTGAATGCCCCACCCCCGTTATCATGCTTTCGGCAGCTGACGAAAAGGGGGCAGAACTGACATTGAATGCTTTTGAATATGGAGCAGTTGATTTTATTCAGAAACCTTCTGGAACTATAAGCCGAGATATGGAATTAATCGCAGAAGAGATTACATCTAAAGTCAAAGCTGCTGCAAAAGCACAGCTTAAAAATCTACATTTTATGGAAGAGCATGTAATATGTTCAGAAAAGAGAAAAACACGTCTTGAAAGACAAAAAACGATCAATAATTCCTTACAGTTTAATCCGAAGCGTGTAGTGACAAAGAAAATACTTGCAATAGGTTCATCTACCGGCGGGCCCAGAGCTCTTGAGCAGGTAATTCCGAAACTGCCTCAAGATTTAAAAGCTGCTGTGCTGGTAGTCCAGCATATGCCTGCAGGATTTACTGCCTCGCTTGCCCAGCGGCTTAATTCTCAATCAGAACTGGAAGTAAGAGAAGCAAAAGACGGGGATTTGATAAGAGAAGGTGTTGTGTTTATCGCTCCCGGAGATTACCACATGAAGGTAATTCAAAAATTAATGGACGGTAAAACAGTAGAAGTCATCTCTCTTAGTAAAGAACCTCGAGAATTGGGTGTCAGACCTTGCGTTAATGTACTCCTCAGAACGTTGGCCCCCATATATGGATCTAACATCCTTTCAGTCATCCTGACAGGTATGGGTATAGACGGAGCTGAAGGTGTAGAAATAATAAAAAATGCTGGAGGTAAGGCCATTGCTGAACATGAAAAATCATGTGTTGTTTATGGAATGCCGAAAGCCATAGTTGACCGTGGGTTAGCAGATCGTGTTGTACCCCTTGAAATGATTGCTGCAACTATTCAGCAGTTTATATGAAAATCTCATGCATTTTAAAAATCCTCGTAGGTGGAAATTATGGAAATGTCCGAATATAAGGAGTTATTTAAAGTTGAATCTGAAGAGCATCTTCAGCAACTTAACGAATCATTATTAGGGCTGGAACAAAACCCTGATGATATGGAATATATTAACAACATGTTCCGTTCTGCACATACTTTAAAGGGTATGTCTGCAACTATGGGGTTCAATACTATTGCAGAGCTAACTCATGAAATGGAAAATATCATGGACATGATAAGGAAGTCCCAGATTACTCTTACAGAAAAAATAATAGAGATTCAGTTCGAGTGTTTGGACACCCTGGAATTACTTGTGGAAAATATAGATAACCCTGAGGCTGTAGATGTTTCAGCAATAAAAACTAAACTTCATGATATATTGAATTCTGCTTCATGTGTACAGGAAAACACAGTACCTTCAACATCTGTTAGTAAACTAAATGAATGCATTAATGAAAAAAATATCAATGTTGAAATTACTCCAGGCAGAATTACAAATGCTACAACTGCAGTACCATGCAAAATAGCGATTAACACAGAGACAGAGTTTACACAAAAAGAACTGGAAGAATTGCAAAATGCAACTGAAAATGGTCAGAATATATACATACTAAAAATATTTTTGGATGAATCTTGTGTCCTCAAGGCAGCTCGTTCAAGTATGGTACTCATGAACCTCAATAAAATCGGAAAAGTTCTTAAAACCAAGCCTGGTGAAAAAGAACTTGAAGAAGAAAAGTTCGATTTCAGTTTTACAGTTGTTGCAGTAACTTCTGAATGTATGGAATCTGTTCAGCAAAAAATGGAAAAGATATCAGAAATTAAAAAAGTTGAACTCATTCCTATTCATCCGCATGGAGAAAAACCTGATATTTTTATGGAAGATGTTGATGAAGAAAAAAATTTGCAATCAACAAATAAAAATATACACCAGAAAAAAAATGAATATGTAAAGACAGGACAGAGCATCAGGGTCAATATTGAGCGGTTAGATAATCTCATGAACCTAGTTGGAGAACTAATCATCAATAAGATTAGACTTAATCAACTTGCCAGTGGCATTAAATCAAAGGATCTTGAGGAAGCTCTTAGTACCTTGGACAGACTTACCAATGAAATACAAACAGAAGTAATGGAATCAAGAATGGTTCCAATAGACCAGATTTTCAGTCGCTTTCCAAGGATGGTAAGAGATTTAGCAAAATCTGAGGGTAAGCAAATAAATCTCGTGATAGAGGGTAAGGAGATAGAGCTTGACAGAACAGTTCTGGATGAGATTGGGGATCCATTAGTGCATTTATTAAGAAATGCTGTGGACCATGGACTTGAATCAACTGAGGAACGTATAAAAGCGGGTAAATCACCCGAAGGACTTTTACGCCTTGCTGCATCAAGACAGAGAAATACTGTACTCATTGAAGTTCAGGATGACGGGCAGGGAATGGATCCTGCAAAAATAAAGGATGCTGCCGTAAGAAAAGGTCTTATAAGCAAAGAAGAAGTTGCCAAGCTTTCCGATGACGAAGCAATCAATTTGATATTCATGCCAGGTTTCAGCACCAAAAATGTGATTACAGATGTATCCGGTCGTGGAGTGGGGATGGATGTTGCTAAGACAAAGATAGAATCTTTGGGTGGAAGTATATCTGTGAAGTCCGTTCTTGGAAAAGGCAGCATTGTCACACTCCAATTGCCTCTTACGATTGCAATAATTCAATCACTGATGATAAAGACAGCCGGTGAAACATACGCTATACCTCTTAATAATGTAGTAAGAGATGTGGGAATAAAATCAAAGGATATCAAAACAATTGAAGGTCAGGAAGTTATCCTTCTTCGTGGAGAAGTTTTACCGCTTATAAGACTTAACAAACTTCTTGATTGCCCTGTCGAAGTAAAAGATAAGGAAAACCTTATTGTCGTAGTTGTGGAAAAGATGGGAAATCACTTTGGTTTTGTGGTGGATGAACTTCTTGGACAGCAAGAAGTCATAATAAAATCTCTTGACAATAAAGTACTGCGTAGTGTGAAAGGATTTGCAGGTGCTACAATACTTGGAGATGGCACTGTATGTTTGATACTGGATATTGGAACATTAATCTGATTATTAAGGAGATATGAATATGCCTGAACTTGATGAACTGACAAAAGGTGCCTTCCAGGAAGCTGGAAATATAGGGATGGGACATTTAGCTACATCTCTATCAAAAATGGTTGATCGTGAAGTAAAAATAGACATCCCCAAAGTAGATATATATCCAATACAAAGAATCATTGATGAGGCTTCAGAAGGTACTCAAAAAAGTGTTGTGGGAATTCATCTAGAAATTTCCGGTGATGTCAGTGGTGGAACACTAATCCTGTTACCGAAATATTCTGCTCTTTCTTTTGTAGATCTTCTAAGAAAGAAACCTATAGGTACCACTCATACGATTCAAGAGGAAGAAATAAAGAAGCTCAGAGAAATGGGACTGCGCCTGTGTGCTGCATATATGAAAGTAGTCAACGAGTTTCTAGGAGTCAACTTACAGATAGGTGAACCCAAGATATGTGTAAATATGGACGGAGTTGGGAAATTTATTAAAGACACTGTAGGCTCTCTGGCAGATGAATTCATTGTGGTGAAGGGAGTTGGATATGTACCTTCTACAAATTCCCGTAATGAATTCAATATGCTTTTTGAACCTGGAGCATCTGATGTAATTGTTGCAGCTGTTATGAAAAAAATGATGGGATGAAAATATTTTATTTTTATATTAATAGAACTAAATCTTGAGAAGTGGTATGATGTTAAAACTTGAGTCTTCTGAAGAACAAGATTATAGTAAATTAAAAAACCTCATCAAAAAAAATTTGGAATTTAATTGTGAACAATATAAAGATTCGCACTTCAGACGAAGAATTGATGTGCGAATGAGAGCTACAGGATCGAAAAATTTTGGTGAATATATACGTTATCTTACCACTCATAAGGAAGAGTTTTCCCAGCTTATGGATACACTTACAGTTAATGTTACTAATTTCTTCAGAAACTCTGAAACATACGAAGTTGTAGAAAAGGAGGTGTTACCTGCAATAATAAAATCTAAAAGTACAGGTCTTCGAAGTATACGAATATGGAGTGCAGGATGTTCTATAGGTGTTGAGGCTTATTCTATAGCAATATTATTACATAAAATTCTTGGCAATAATTTTTCCCGATATAACATTCAAATAATAGGTACTGATATAGATAAAGATATTCTCAAAAGAGCTGAAGAAGCTGTTTACTCAGAATTGGAAATGAAAGAAGTCCCCACCGACATACGTAATAAATATTTTACATATGATGGAGAAAACTATCATTTAAAAAATGAAATAAAAAAAGTTGCAAAATTTCGCAGAAATGATCTTATATCAGGTGAAAAACTCACTGGCTTTGATGCTATATTTTGTCGTAATGTGACTATTTACTTTGAAAAACATCTTCAAGAAAAATTGTATATGGATTTTTACGACAGTTTGAATAAAGGCGGTTTTTTTGTTATGGGAAAAACAGAAACATTGATTGGTCCTTCAAAAGATCTTTTTAAACCTTTTAACCCAAGAGAAAGAATATATCAAAAATAAAAATTCTGGTGACTTAAATACGAGATGATCTTATGGTTTATGATATATCTCAACTTACAGATTTTCATTACAGCGCTTTAAAGGAAATAAGCAACATAGGTATAGGTAATGCGGTTACGTCTCTTGCAACTATGTTGCAAAGTGAGGTAAAGATAATGACTCCTGACCTCAATGTTTCCCGAATCGAAAAAGTAGCCGATTTTTCTGGTGGTGCGGATAAAATTGTTTCAGGAGTTCTCATGAAGCTGTTTGGTAGTGTAAGGGGTTATATGGTTATGCTTCTACCGCCAGAAAGCGCCCAACTTATATGTAATACTATAATACAAGAAGAAAACTCTGACATTACAAATCCTATGAACGAGTCACTCATATCAGAAGTTGGCCACATCCTGGGAAGTACTTATATGACCGCTTTTTCTGATTTCCTGGGAGTGGATGTTTTTGCATCCACACCATTTCATACATATGATATGATTGGTGCAATCATGGACAATATACTTATTCAGATGAGCCAGGAAGTTGAATATGCTATCATTCTGGATACTCTATTTACATTAAAAGGTAACGATATGCATGGAAAACTACTAACTCTCTTTGATCCAGTATCCCTTGAATTAATTTTACAAAAAGTTGATGCGATGTTTCACTGATGAATTTAAGACTGATATTATGATAGTAATAGGCATGGCAGACTATGCTGTAACTCGTAGTCCGGAAAAACTGACAACTTTGGGGCTGGGGTCATGCGTAGGTATTGCCCTCTATGATCCTGTTACAAAAATAGGAGGACTAATACATATAATGCTACCTACTATTGAAAATGCACGCTATACAGATAATCGTGCGAAATTTGCTGATAGTGGTATTTCTATCCTAATTGAGGAAATGATAAAAACAGGAGCAGTACGCAGAAGAATGGTAGCCAAAATAGCAGGAGGAGCAAAAATGTTCTCCTTTAACAATGATGCAAACATGAATATCGGTGAAAGAAATGTCCTGGCTACAAAAGCTGTACTTGAAGAATTAAAAGTGCCCATAATAGCTGAAGATGTAGGAAAAAATTATGGACGCACCGTAGTGCTGGATACAAATACAGGAGATTATTATATTAAAAGTGCAATTAAAGGGGAAATAATTATTTAATTGATGTTTTTATATAATATTAAGAAATATATCTTTTTTGGAGGTTAAAATGCTCAGTCCTGATCTCACAATTTTACATATAATATTCATATCTATTTCCCTTTTGGGAGGAATGGCGGCTATTTATTTTTGGTTAAAAGTATACGAATACACAAAAAGAGGCTCAGTTGCCTGGCTTCTTCTTGCTCTGACAGCAATATTTCTTATTACTACTGCAATTTTTCCAGCTTTGGCAGTGGTAAACAATAATGAGAACGTAGTCGAGACTATATTATTGTTCCTTGGTTTCTGGAGTGCTGTGTATACAAGTGTTTTTGCATCTGCTGGTTTTTTGATATTCCGGGCTTTTAAGACCGTACCACGGCAAAACCTGGGAGATTTTCTCATCGAAGGTATGGTCTTTAGAAAAAACGAAGAAAATACTGTTGACTATAATCCTGCTACTGAAAACATAGCAAAACTATTGAAATGGTCCACACTGATAGAATACACTCCACGGACCCGCTATGAAGATTCAGTGATTGAAATGTGTCTGAGGTTTTATGGAGAAACCATGAATGTGGTACTTGTATCCACAGAACCTCGCACTTCCTTATACAAAGACAGACTCGGAGAGTTGTTAGATATAGGAGCTATGAAATTCATTGAATTATCCTTTACAGAGGAAAAAGTAGTGGAAAAAGACGGTGTTATAATGTTGCCAATGAGCGAACTTGATAGTTTTTTCGAACTTACAAGTAAGCTCCCTAGTGGCTGCGCCCTTATATTCGAACCTCTCTCTCATATGATTGTCACAGAAGGAGAAAACATTTGTTATAATTTTGTATCAAAAATGGTAGAGAATTTTTCATCCAAACAGATTTTATTAGTAGGAATGATTAATAGCCTTGCCCATCCAAAAGAAACGATCTACAAATTTGAAGGCCTTTTTGTGAATATTGCGGAAGAGTATGAGGATAGTATAAAAATGATAAAAGGCGGAAAAGACGAATTTGTCCGCTTTTATGCTGGCAAGCGTTTCTTCCTTGAGAATGAAGATGAAATATTATTGTAAGTTAACTTTATATTGATACTTTTAGTTTTTTACTTAAAATAAAATATATAATAAGTATTTAAATAAAAAATTAAACCATACCATATATATTTAAGTGTTGTTGTAAAACACTGTTCAAATAAGTTAACTTCCACACATCATGAATACTTTTGAATAACAGTGACTCAGTACAATCATTATTTCTTTCAGAGCTTTTGTAAAACTGATATTCCCTAATTACGTCATAAAATATATATATTTATAAAATAATAATATTGCTATAAAATGGTTCAGCACTATACAAAAATAAAACATACAAAGAGATTATTTCAAACATTTTTAGGAGTGTATTGAAAATGATGGATATAGCATTATATTCCCTTGTTGATGATATGGTGAGCAAGGCTGGCACTGAGGGTGTAGTGGAATATTGGTTGCGGGTTGGAGAAAGTTATGCAGAAAGAATGGGAAAGGAAGCTTATGTGGGTTGGCCAGCTTTTAATGTAGCTATGAAAGAAGGCAGAACATCTCTTACCATAGAAGGAGATGTAAATGTGCTTACAGATCTTGCAATCACCGATAAAGATGGGGACGTAATAGGATATGTATATGCTCTGAAAACATGTCCCATGGCCCCTACTATGATGAGGTTCATTCAGAAAATCGGACCTATCCCAGACTCAGATGAAGATGTTGCTGACAGCTACAATAATCGTATAAGAGACTCAGCAGTTTCTAATTATTGTATAACTCACCAGAGGTTTAGGGAAATTGCTGCAAACAATATAACTGTGGCAAAGCAATCCCTTGAATGCCTGCACCTTGCAAACAAAGGACGCATGGGAGAAGTAAAAATGTTGCAAGAAAATCTTTCCAGAATTAACGTTGATGAAAGACATATAAAAAGCATCCTTAGAAGTGCATCATGTGTATTTGCATTGATTGTGAAAGGCAAATCTGCCGGTGAAGAGATAATAGAATAAGGTGAATAAAATGGCAGAAACTATAGCTTCTAATCCTTTTGTAGATGTGTCAGTTTTCCTCTTCTTCGAGGATATTTCCGATAAACAGGGTGTGGAAGGTTTCACGAATTATATAGTAGGGCAGGCGAAATCTCTTGCAAGATCTGTTCCGGAAGAGGAATATGATAACTGGGAAGAATTTGCCAATGCTGTAGTGAATGGTGAGTCAGTACTCTCATCATTTGAGAACATTAAACAAATAAGCAGAAATGGTTTTGTCACGAAAGTATGCCCATTTTCAAAAGCAATAGCTGAATATATTAAACGTCTTGGGAACTTTAATCCTGTGCATATGGAAGCTACTGATCATTATAATCATACTATACAGCCTTCTGCTGCCCATAGTGCCTGTATGATGCATCAGACATACCGCAACGAAGTGGCTAAGAGAATAAAAATAGGTGGCAAACCCTTACAATATGCACAAATAGCCGCAAAAGCATATACCGGCAAAATTGCATTGCCTCCCGAATCCTGGAAGAAGGTATTACTGGAAAAAGCTGGAATTTCTGAAACACAGGGTTTTATGGAAATGAGGGAAAATTCCTGTTTATTTGTGCTTTACGTTCAGGATTAACTCATTTGGAAGTTAGAAGTAAAGCGTTCTTATTTTTTATTTAAAATTGATA
>JACIVZ010000086.1 GCA_014361205.1 Methanomethylovorans sp.
GTTTACAAGTGGATTTTCAAATACATAGGTTTTTCTGAAATCTCTTATATCATTATTGCTTTTGTAGAAATAGCAATAGATGAAACTGTAACTTCACACATGATGTCCTGCTGTAAGAAAATCTGAATCCAATTGATATTATATGGAACTGTATAAAAATGACAATATCTCGACAGTTCGTCGAGACTCTCGAATGTATGAAAATGTTGATTGCAGAAACATTAGAAGATATTTAGGCAAAAAACAGTTTGAGAAAAGATGATAAAGAATTTCTTGAAAACAAAATATGTTGTGAATATTAAGTGTTTAACTATATTATTGTTTGAATCTTGAAAATTTCTGATAAACTCTATAACACTGATTTTTAAGGCATTCTTTCGATAATATCCCCCAGACGCTTTGTTTTTTTATAAAAATCAGTTGTAGCTTTGATGAAATTGGCAGCTATAATTCCTTTATCTGTAATCACATACCCTCCCCTTTTGACCTTCTCAGCCAGTCCCTCAAGCTGAAATACTGTTTTCATCTTACTCCCGATACTTCCTTTATCTGCAAAACGATCCGTATACTCTCTGATCTCAGCAAATTCTGTAACTTTCCCTTCATTTTTGTCAAGAACGAGCAGGATGAGTCTGTACTGGATGTCTCCAGGTCCTTGATTTATACCAAGGGACTGATAGAAATCGGCCACTTTTTGTTCAATTTCCACATCAATCTCAAAAGTCATTTTCTTCCTCCTCATCTTCATAGATTTCCTGCTGGGAATTCTTTATTCCAAGTGTTTTTTGCAATGTTGAAGGAGGAAAGTAAGCAAGGTATGCCAGAACTGTGCCAATAAAAACAAATATCCTAGATGCCATTTGCATAACATCTATGTCAGTAATAATATCAGTCAACATAAAATCAAAGACAAAGGATATTGCCACTAAAGGAAGTGCAGTTCGATAGCTTAGCCTACGAGGCATACGCTGCAGGCATATTAAAAACATCATTCCCAGTATCATTGCTGTAGGAATTACAAAAAGTCCAATCAGGTAGATATTAACAGCAATATCACTGTTAATGCTGAACATTGAAGAATATCCTGTGACATTTGGACCAATGACCCCATTGGAATACAGGAAAGCCAGATACGTTGCTCCAAAAAATATGAACATGAACGAAATATAGCCGCTGATTTTCTGATCCCCTGTGATCACATATAATATAAAGAATACTATAGGAACAGTCACCATTGAAAAAGGTACTGCAGCAAGATTATACATTATCAGGTCAAGCGCAGGGTGATTGGTGGCGGCAGCTAACATCCGAATGGTAGTAGGTAGGTAAGTTAAGGATACGAGTGACCACAGTATTACCAGAGCCCATAAAGCAGGTCTACTTTTTTCATTATGTTTGTCTGCACTGCTTGCAAGTACCCAGGCAAAAGCAAATGAAGAGACCGTTATTGCAAAACATATCGTTGCGTTGAGTATCAATCCTACAGACATTTTCATTCCCTGCAAAACAAATAGTATAATTTTATTATTATATAATGTTTATAGATAATATCTTATTTGAAGTTTTTCGTTTGAGATTTCCAACCAATTATTTTATATACTATTATTTTTATATAAAAATCTGAACTAATAATCTTTATAGAGGATTGTAAATGAAAGCAAACAAAACATTTTCCATAAAAAAAGATAATAGTGCCCAGGTAGGCATTGGTACACTGATTATCTTCATCGCCATGGTGCTTGTTGCAGCTGTGGCGGCTGCTGTACTCATTCAGACCTCTGGTACGCTGCAGCAGAAAGCACAGTCTACAGGTAAACAGGCAACTCAGGAAGTATCTTCAAACCTCATAGTTAAAAATATTGAAGGCGTACGTGCCAAGAATACTAGTACTGACATGTCGTCAACAATCGATCTATTAAGACTCAAAGTTGGTCTGAACGTAGGTAGTGCCCCGGTGGATGTAAACCAGGTAGTTATTACTATTACTGACGGTACAACTGCCAATAACCTTGTATATGCAGGTAATCAGAAATCCTATGCCTCAATTGGACAGTCCAATGGAGCTATGAATGGTTTTAGTTCTACGGATCCAGCTGCAAACCTTCGGACTTTACTTACTGGTACAACTACAGCAAGCAGCACCTTTAACAATTGCGACCATTACTTTACAGTTGACAAGATTCGTGATGAAGATGCATCTTTCTCTCAGTCTAATCCTGTAATGAATACTGGTGATCTTATCAATGTATACATAGCTACAACATCGGCAACTGCAGCTTCAGAAGGCTATCCTTTTGTAAGTACCACCAATACTTCAGCTGGTCTTAAAGCATCTGGTCTTAACCTGGTGCCAAGAACAGTTGTCAATATCATCCTTACTCCAGAATCAGGTGTGGTGACAAATGCTGATTTCGTAACACCTTCATCATATGGTGTTAAGGAAACAGTACAGCTGTATCCATAATGCTGAGAGCAAAAAGAGGCAAGTTAATGGCAGAGAAAATATCCTCTTTAAGGGTTAATACCAGTGCCCAGATAGGCATTGGTACTCTTATTATTTTCATCGCCATGGTGCTTATAGCCTCTGTGGCAGCCTCTGTAATCATTCAGACATCAGGTGTATTGCAGCAAAAAGCACAGTCTACCGGAAAACAAGCAACTCAAGAAGTCTCATCAAATCTTGTGATTAAAAGCATAGAAGGTATAAGGGCTAAAAATACTTCTGCATCTATAGCTGAGAATATCTCTCTTCTTAAAATAAAGGTAGGACTTAACGTTGGCAGTTCTCCGGTTGACCTTAAACAACTTGTTATTTGCATATCTGATGGAAACAATAACAATGACCTTATCTATGCAAATAACGAAAAATTATACGGTTCTGTAATGAGTAATTTTTCAAGTAGTGCAAGTGCTGACAGCAATCTTGAAAAATTATTAGTTTCTACTCAATCTTCTCCAGGAGATAATGCAAAATATTTTTTTACAGCATCGAAAATACGTGATGAAGATATGTCTTTTTCTCAAGCTTCACCTATAATGAATACAGGAGATTTAGTAATTATCTATGTTTCAACGGTATCAAGTGGTGATACGGGATATACAAATATCGGACCCATCACTACAAATGGCTACCAGAAAGATTCAACATTACATATTGGTCCAAGAACAAGTGTCAGCTTGGTTTTAACCCCTGAAGCAGGAATAGTAACAAGTGTAGATTTCATAACTCCTTCTTCTTACGGTACCAAAGAAACCATACAATTGTATCCTTAAAGTGATAAACTTTTGTTCTGCTTAACATGAAACAGAAAAACATAAACATATTTTTATATTTAAAGTCATATTAGTATTAACATAGGAGTTCAATGCAATATATTGCTACAAAATCATTTGACAAAAATTAAGATCATATGATTTTTTGTCAGGAGGTGTTTCCATACTCAAAGGAATTATATTCAGTATTTTCATGTTTTTTTTAGTTTCACATGCAATGGCAGAAGCAATCTATGAAAACGAAATTCAACTTGAGAGCAACAGTCTGATATTGAGCATATTGGAAACATATAATTTATCTGATGCTATTGAATTTCGAATAGCACTGGATGCCGATAACAATTCAATTGTAACGGAATCTGAAATTAATTCTTTTAAAGAGTCGTATCTTGCACTAAGATCTCCACAATTTATGGAATATATAAAAATAGACAATGATAATGTGACATTGTACATGAATTCCATATCAATGGATATTTATAATGCAACAGGAAATGTTACACAAGCTCCTCTTTATGTAAATACTACTATTCATTATGGCATTACTCCAGAACTGGGTCCTGGCACTCATTCTTTGTGGATACTTGGACACCCGCTGATTGAAAGAATGCATATATGCCTCCCGAAAGGTGCAATACTCTTATCCAATGATGGACTTGACAATGCAATAACAATGAAGTCATTGAGGGATGATTCTGTGGCACTGGAAGGCAGAAGCGGGATACGCAGTTTTATGATAGGTAACAGGTCCACATTTGAATATGCAACAACCGTAGAGTTCCATAAACCTCATTTTTACGAGCGTGGGTATTTTCTACCATTGTTATTAAGTATGGAACTTTTTTTGGTAGTGCTTGCATTTTACATGAAAAGAAAACATTAAATAATATATTTGTATTATTATAATATGAGATAAATGAAAAACCTGAATCTATTCCTCATCTTCTTCATTTTGATTAGTTCTATCTATGCAAGTGGCTGTTCAAGCCAAGAACCTGGAGAAAAGGTAAATGGTACAGTTGTTGCATTTTTGGAAGCTGTCAATGCAGGTAATTTCAATCTTGCTTATGATATGTACGAGGGCAAAGATTTTTTAGTGCCTGCCAGTATAGACCTGACTTTTAAAAACAAACACTTCTCTCCTGGAGGTCTTAAAGAAGTTGTAATAACTTCAGAAGAACATAATGATGTTGTAGCTGTTGTTACAGCACACTGTACAGTGGCAAGGCTCGATGAGAACGGTAATGAACTCGAAAGAAAGGTTCTTCCTGTATATTTCAAGTTACAGTACACAGAATTAGGCTGGATAATTACAAGAGTCTCTTTTTCTACTCCCTTTGAACTTTCGCAAGATGATCTTGTTACCATTGAAATTGAGGCGACACCTATAGATCCTATTGTAGAGAACTCAGTACCTATTACTATATTTTCTGTTCTTCTATTTAGCACTGGCATATATCTTAATCGCAAAGAAAAACAAAATAAAAACATCAGAACAGTAGATACAAGCAATGCGGCAGTCATGCCGAAGGAATCCCTCGTCCAATTTATTAGGATTATTCCCTCACAACAAATTGTAGTAGGCAGGAAAGCTATCATCGATGTTTGGGTAAAGAACTTCTCTCCACAACCATACGATAATTTTACAGTAACTGCCAAATTTCCAAATACTGTAGAAATCAAAGATGCCGTTCTTTTCTTTGGTAGTGTACCTCCGGGTCAGACTATGAAACAAAGCTGGACATTTGTGCCTAAAATACAGGGATGGGTTGGGATAGAACAACCTATAATTGTATTTGAATATCTAGGTGCAAAATATGCTGGTACATTGGACACTGTTTGGATTCCTGTTCAATAAATACCATTGTATGGAGATATCATGAGTCAGAAAAATGAAATTCCTGATACAGATAAAGGTCCGGATGAAAAAAATGTTTTGTCAAAACTTAACCAGCTCATTGCCTCACGTTTTGAAGATAATTGCGATACCATTAATCCAGCTGACATATCTCTTAGATATGATAGGGAGGAAATATTTGTACCGCCACTGAGCAAAGTATCTTTATCACAGTTATCTGCTGTTGATACTAAAGACGGCATTACATCTTCAGATAATAATATTATTCAGAAGGAGGAAAAAACAACATTATTTTCTATAGAACAAATTCAAGAACAGGAATGGAAAAATAAACTCAACGAACTTGTTTCTAGTAGTTTTGAGGGAATATCGTATGAATTTTGTGAAGTAGAACTGAAAAAAACAAACTCTTCAGAGAAGTCAGATAATTCGCCAAAGTTTTCTGATTCTTTCCCATGTACAGCTTCCTCTGCAAATTTAAGATTTAGTGAGCCAAGAGTACAGTCAGATATAAATAAAAAAGCAAATCCAATATTGGATAAGAAAAACAAAATAAATAAATCAGTGATACAGGAAGAAAAAAAAACAGATATTCTGATTCAATGTAAAGATCAAAAAGAATCATTGCTCCCAAATTATTCAAAACAAATAACTACTTCAGGTAATGTTCTAAAAGAAAAATTGAAAGGTGCAGATAAAAAGCCAGTAGAATCTGATAAAGTTGTAAATATTAATGATATGCTTGAATCTGTTGAATATGAAATGGGTATAAATAATTTTCAGACGGCAGAGAATTCAAAAATTTCAGAGATCACGAATATCCAACAGCTTCCAAAGAATAGTCATACAATACAATTTAACTTCAAAGCATCTCTGCATCCGCATGCAATAAGTGTTAAAGAAATACATAGAAAAGTTGCCGTTCTATATTCCGAAAATCATGTCAAACATAGTCCAAAAAATACAATTGTTAAAGACATGGAGAGACCCGAAAGATTAACTATTGCGATGGATTATCTACAACGTACCGGTGTTTTTGGGGAACGATGTGTTCTTATTTCAGATAAATATCCGGTTTCAGAGAAAGATCTTTTACTGGTTCATTCTAAAGAGTACATAAGTTTTGTCAAATCATATTCTGCAGCAGGGGGTGGCTTTCTTGGTGACAGTACATATATGACACCCAACACATTTGAAGTTGCTATGGATGCTGCAGGCTTAACCATAGAGGCGGGAGAACTTGTAGTATCGGGTCAATACTCAGCAGCAATGGTAATGGTAAGGCCACCTGGTCATCATGCAGGTGTGGATAAATACAGAGGGTTTTGTATTTTTAATAATGTTGCCATATTAGCTCGTTATCTTCAGAAGAAAAAAGGTATCTCAAAAATAATGATAATTGATTGGGATGCACATGCAGGGGATGGCACCATGGAGATATTCTACAATGATCCAACTGTTATGGTGGTATCCTTACATAGAGATCCACACGACTTCTACCCTCGAAGAGGTTTCAGTTCTCAGACAGGAGAAGGCGCAGGTAAAGGTTACACCGCAAATGTGGAAATGCCCGTTGGGGCAGGAGATGAAGAATACATTTTCGCTTTCGATGAGTTTGTAATCCCTCTTTTACAAAGTTTCTCCCCGGATTTTGTAATATGCAGTTGCGGTTTTGATGCCTATTACAGGGAACAACTGATCAAACTTAACTTAACTTCTGCAGGATATTACATGATGACAAAGAAAATAATGGATTTTATGAATGGAAACTTCGTGCTTGTGATGGAAGGAGGTTATCACAAATTTAATGGACAGCTTACACATGCAGTCATCAATTCACTGTTAGAGTTGCCCAATCCTGTAGCTGATATGCTCAAGACCACAGAATATGAAAGGAATCAGCAGAAATGGATCATGAAAGAAACACAAAAAAAGATAGCATATGTTAAGGAAATGTTATGATTTCGTGAAAATTAAAGGGGGAAAATGAGTACCATCGGTGTTGTATATAACATTAATCATGAGCTTCATGATTATATGTTAAAAGGTTTTCCAAGTCCTGAGAGTCCAGAAAGGTTACAGAGGATTTTACATCATTTATGGAATAACAAGGTACTTGAAAATAATAACTGCACACTTTTACTGCCTGTTGCAGCTTCAATTGAAGATATTCTACGGGTACACACAATGGATTATTTTTCCTTTGTGAAATTTCGTTCATCAAGTGGGGGAGGATGGCTTGGTAATGATACATATTTATGTGAAGGATCGCTTGATGTATTGTTACAAGCAGTGGGATCTGTACTGGAAGCAGGTAAAGCTGTTGTGACAGGGCAATGTGACCATGCTTTTGCTTTGATAAGACCACCTGGCCACCATGCCTATGCTGACAAACACAGCGGTTTTTGTGTTTTCAATAATTCTGCCATTCTTGCAAGATATTTGCAAACAATTTATTCTTGCCCAAAGATAGCTATTATTAACATAGATGCTCATGCTTCTGATGGTACGCAGAATATATTTAGTGCTGATACATCTGTTCTTTGTATTTCTGTACATCAGGATCCCTCAAATTTTTATCCGTTTAAAGGTTTCATTCGTGAAATGGGTTGTATGCCTGCAATTGGGTACACATTGAACATGGAAATGCCACAAGAAGCAGGAAATTCTGAATATTTCATTTTCTTTGAAGAAATAGGTCTGAAGGTACTTGAGAAATTCTCTCCGGATATTGTTATTCTGGAATGTGGTTTTGATTCCTACTACAAAGAAAAACTCACCAGGTTAAATCTCACAGTGAATGGATATTACAATATTGTTTCCAGTATTTGCAGAAGATGGCATACCATTGTAGTTCTTGAAGGAGGCTATCATGAGGATGTTGGCCTGCTGGCAGATGTAGTTTTACAGGCTTTGGCAGATAAAAGATATACCATAGATGATGTTGATCAGGTAAATTTACTGGCAGCCAGACAAAGCTCATGCAGATTGTTATTTGAAAATAAATTAAATAAACTTAAAAATTTGATATGTTTTTACTGGGATATTTAACATTTAAATCTGGTGCTTCTATGATAGAACTTGCGTGCTATGACTGTGGTCTGAGGTTTGTTAAACTTGAATACCCGGCTGAGTTGGAAAAACTGAAAATTGGAAAATTTGAGTATTTCAATAAGCATTTAGGTATGAATGACTACAAAGGAAATTTTAGCAGCTGGCTCAGAAGACCATCAGTGAACCTTATAGCTGCAATTGACAATATCACTATTGTGGGTTGGGTGATGACAGAAAAATGGAAGCAAAATGGTAAAGATAGTCGTTCTGTTTACGTATTGAGAGCTATAGAGGTATCCCCTGCCATTGCACGAAAAGGTATTGGCAGAGTACTGTTCTTTCTAAGTTTCAAAATCTGTTCAGGGCATATGTTGACAAAACCTGTAAACTCAATTGCAAAGTCTTTTTTCCAGTCTATGGGTTTCAAAGAACCTGATAGAAATTGTCCTATTGATCTTAGTAACTATCCTGGTTATCTATTTCTTCCGGAAGAATA
>JACIVZ010000087.1 GCA_014361205.1 Methanomethylovorans sp.
AAGTACTTATTAGACAAAACACAATCATCCCCTATGTGTTTTTGGTGGCAGAGAATACTCAGGGGATTTATCCTTTTTAAATTAATAGGTCAAAATAAAATTAAAAGTAGGTTTTCTACAAAGCCGATTTAGTTAGTGCTTTAAAAATGGCGTTATATATGCATTATCTATATATGCATTATCTATCTATTATAAATTGACTACCTATTCGGCGTAGTTTCTCTGATCCACATCCATCGTTTATTAAATGATACACATGAACTTATTAATAGTAGCCATTCTTTTGAGCATAATCCCTGCGATTGTTTATCTTATTTATATTCTTGGTTCACTTACAACAAAAAATCCTCCAGTTCCTAAGTTAGAGTCTCTGCCTGTTATTAGTATAGTAGTGCCTGCTTATAATGAAGAATCTGTGATTGAATCAAGAATCAAAAATATAGCTGAATCATATCCTATTGAATTGTTTGAACTTATTATTGCTAATGATGCATCAACAGACAATACAAAAAATGTGGCAACAGAAGTAATGAGAAAACTTAATATAAACGGAAAAGTAGTTTCAAATGAACAAAGATCAGGTGTGAATTTTACTGTAAATCATGGAGTAAGTGAGGCAAGCAATGAAATCATTGTACTTACGGGAGCTGATGGGCAATTTGATAAAAACACAATTCCAACTTTACTTGCTGTTTTATTGAGTAGTGACGATATTGGTGCTGTATCTGGCGATCTGGTTCCTGTATCCTATAAAAAAGTTGTCACCACACGTTCGGAAGATGCATATCGTTCTATCTACGGGAAGATATGTACCTGGGAAAGCAGTATCCATTCTACATATTGTTTTAATGGGCCGGTCACAGCTCTTAAAAAAAGCGCACGTGTTAATGTCCATGTTACCAAAGGTGCTGATGATGCCAGTACTGCCCTGGGAATAATAAGAAATGGATATAGATGTTTATACGTTCCTGATGCAAAGTTCTATGAGTATATTCCTTCAAGTTTCAAGGAACATAAAAGGCAAAAAATAAGGAGGGCTACCCGGCTGCTAGAGGCAACCTTTGTCAATAGGGATCTTTTATCCCCCAAGTTTGGAAAATTTGGAACAGTAGTCTTTCCTTTAAGGATATTGATGCTTTTCATATGTCCATTTTTGACTTTTGCAAGCATTGTTTTGTGGTTTATAATACTTATTCAAACACACCTTCTTTTAGGTATTGCATTTGCACTAATCTTGGGGAGTTTATTATTTATAGGAAACATTAAAACTAATATTGTCTCATCATTCATATTTTATCAGATATATCTTCTGATAGGCCTTATAAATATGTTCAGAGATGTGCATATCTGGGAACCAACAGAAAGAATTAATCACAGATGAGTAACTATGCCTTCAATTACTGTACTTATTACATCTGCAGGTGTTGCGACAGCCTGTAACATAATAAGTGCACTAAAAAAACAAAAAGAAAAGGAAGTCAAAATAGTAGCAGTTGATACAAACCCTCTGTCTGCTGGTTTATATCTAGCTGACAGTAGATATATTGTACCCAGATCCACTGATCCTCAATATATCCCAAAAATACTTGAGATATCTAAAAAAGAATGTGTGGACATCATATTTCCTTTACATTCTTCTGAAACCATGGTGTTTGCTAAAAACACTGATAAACTCAAACATGCCGGTCTAAAGCTACAAATTGCAAATCCTGAGGCAATTGATATATGTACGGATAAATTAAAATTTCATGGATTTCTGCAATCAAATGGTTTTTTGTGTCCTAAAACGTATCATCCTATGAATATACTGGACATACTGAAGAATAATGAAGTCAATTTCCCTCTTTTTATTAAACCAAAAGAAGGCAGTTCAAGTAAAAATTCATTTAAAATTGAAAATATTGAACAGGTTCATTTTTTTATAAATTACATAGAGAATTGTATTATTCAGGAATTTATAAAAGGAACAGAATATACCGTTGACCTGTTGGCAGACGAAAATTCTAATCTTGTTGCTGCAGTTCCCAGAGAACGCTTGGAAATAAAAGATGGAAAGGCAGTTAAATCAAGGACTGTAAAGGATAATGTAATGATATCTTTATGTTCAGAAATTATAAAAAAATTAGGTCTTACTGGTCCAGCAAATGTGCAGATGATAAAGTCCGGTGAAAAATTATATGTAATAGAGATTAACCCCAGGTTTGCAGCAGGTGGTCTACCTCTTACTACCGCCTCAGGAGTTAACATTCCTTTGTTATTAATAAAAATGCTTCTAGGTGAAAATATTGATAAAATGCCAGATTTCCAGGAGAATCTATACATGATACGCTATCTTACGGAGATATTCTTAGAACCGGATATTGAAGGTGTTTACAGGTTAAGTGAATAAAAATGCAAGGTTTAAAATATGCAATAGATCACGCTGAACTTATTGTGTTTGATTTGGACGGTACAATAGTGTATTTGGACGTAGACTGGAGTGCGGTAAAGGAAGAAATAAGTGGTTACTTTTTTAATAAATACGGTATTAATGAGTCATTCAGTCCAATGCAGCCTGCAATACAACGTTTGGTTGACAGATTTGGTTATTCCATAAAAAATCCTATATGTGATATTATCAGAAAGCATGAATCTGCTGCTATTCCAACATCTGTTGCAAATGAATTTGTAATTCAATTAATCAATTCTATTTCTTTGGAAAAGAAACTCGCTGTATTCTCTATTAATCTGCATGAGACAATTGAGCAAGCACTTAAAAAAGAGGGAATATTTTATAAATTTGACTATATTGTAGGATTTGAAGATGTAATTCATCTAAAACCAGATCCAGAAGGCTTAGAACAAATACTGATGTACTTTAAGACTGATTCTTCAAAAGCCCTCTATATTGGTGATAAAGATATCGATGTGAAGGCTGGAAAAGCAGCAAATGTAAAGACGTATAATATTAGTACAAATATTATGTATTAAAAATCAAAGTGAGGAGAATCCAGGGGAATTATATATAGTTATATATATAAAGAAGTATAAATTTATCAAGTATACGTTCGGATTTGATAAGGAGTTGAGTTTTTGCAGGTAAATTTAAGTGAAATGTATGTTGATGACGATATAAAAAAAGCTGTGAATGATGTCCTTGACAGCGGACAGTATGTAAAAGGTAAGAATTTAGCAGCTTTTGAAACAGAATTCGCTGCATATTGTAACGCTAAATATGCAGTTGGCGTCAGTTCGGGGACATCAGCCATGCTTCTGGCAATGATGGCTCTTGGAATTGGTAGGGGAGATGAGGTAATAGTACCTTCACACACATTTATCGCTACAGCAAGTCCTGCAAAGTTTCTTGGTGCAACTCCGATATATGTTGATATTGATCCCGTGAACTACAATCTTGATCCATCAAAACTTGAAAAAGCTATTACTCCTAACACAAAAGCTATAATTCCTGTTCATCTTTATGGTCATCCTGCTGATATGGATCCCATCATGCATATTGCAAAAGAACATGGGATTACTGTGGTTGAAGATGCATGCCAGGCACATGGTGCAGAATACAGAGGAAAAAGAACAGGTTCTATTGGTGATCTTGCAGTCTTCAGTTTTTTCCCTTCGAAAAATATGACAGTTGCAGGTGATGGCGGAATGGTTCTAACAGATAATAAGGAACTTGCCCATAAAATGTCAATGTTAAGGGATCATGGCAGAACTGACAAATATCTGCATGAGTTACTGGGCCTTAATCTCAGAATGAGCGAGATACCTGCTGCAATAGGAAGACAGCAGTTAAAACATCTTCCGGAATGGATTAAAAGAAGGCGGGAGATTGCCTCGATGTACAACGACCTCCTTGAAGATACTGTTACTGTTCCCAAAGAAGCAGATTGGGCAAAGCATGCATATTACGTTTATACTTTGCAAACATCTAATCGTGATTCTTTACGGGAGTATCTTCATAGCAAAGGTATAAGCACAGGAATTTACTATCCGGTTCCGGTTCACAGGCAACCCTGCATGGAAGCTCGCAATGTGGATCTCCCTTTGACAGATGAATGTGTGAAAAGAATCATTTCCATTCCAATGCATCCTAAACTCACGGATGAACAGATTCATTACATTGTTGATAATATTAAAAGAGGTATTTGATGACAGGAATCGCGGTTATTGGAACTGGTTACTGGGGTAAGAACCATGTTCGTACTTATAGTGAACTTCTATCCGAGGGTGTAATCGACAAAGTTGTCATATGTGACATAAATAAAAAACGTGCAAAAGAGCTCGGGGAAGTATTCAGGATAGATTATATTACGGATTACAGAAAACTCCTGGACGATCCAACAATTAATGGTGTTAGCATAGTCACACCTTCAGCCACTCATTTCCAGCTTGCTAAAGAGATGATGGAGGCAGGAAAGGATGTACTTGTTGAGAAGCCCATGACCATGAGTATCTGCCAGGCAGAAGAACTTGTGAAGGTTTCTGAAAATACTGGCAGGATTCTTATGGCTGGCCATATATTCAGATATCATCCAGCTGTCAAAGAGCTTAAACAAAGGATTGACCTTGGTGAGCTTGGTTCTATCAGAATAATGCTTAGTAACCGTTTTTCTTTTGGTGCTCCAAGAAAGGATATGGGAGTGATTTATGCACTGGGCATTCATGAAGTGGACATTTTCTGCTATCTGATGAACCGTGAAATGCCTCTTAGTATACTCGCAGATACACGATGTTCATTACAACCCAATATTGAAGAGACTGCCATCATTACTATGGACTTCGGTGATGCTACTGGTTATGCTTTTGAGAGTTGGATGATGCCTGCTTACGGGAAGCTAAGGGATCTCGTTGTTGTTGGATCTGAAAAAATAGCTAAAATTGATTATCTTAAACCCCAGGAACTCCAGATATTTGATATGAGGATTGCTGAACAGGATTTAAATGACAGTATGATTTTCAGTGTTGAGAATGAAGGTTCTTACATCATTCCCATATCATATGCAGAACCTTTGAAGGAGGAGTTATACCATTTTATTGAGTGTATTCGTTCACGTAAAAATCCTCTTTCGGATGGTACAATAGGTATGAGAGCTGTCAAAATGGCAGAAGCGGCTTTGTTGTCTGCAAAAGAAGGCAAAAAGATTCTATTCTGAAAATTCAGTACATTTTCCTAAAAAGCAATGTATCATTTATAGTATCACATATATGTAGACATATTTAAAAAATTATCAATAAACTCAGAATTATATTTAAGATATATTGCGTTTTGGGAAATATTTCAATTAACACTTCACTATATTTTCTCTTAAATATGCAAGTATTTCCTCTCTCATTTCTTCGTTCTCTAAAGCAAAATCCACTATGGCTTTAATATATTCAAGTTTGTCACCAGTATCATAACGCTTGCCTGTAAATTTATATGCATATATTTTTTGAGATTCACTGAGAAGTTTTATACCATCGGTCAGTTGTATCTCTCCTCCTACTCCATATTCACTCTTCTTTATACAATCAAATATTTCCGGAGTGAATACGTATCTGCCAATGGCGCCATAATTAGAGGGAGCTTTTTCTGGAGAGGGTTTTTCGACAATATCTTCAAGAACATACAGATGTTCATCAAGTTTACGGCCTTTGATTATACCATAATTGATTACTTTTTCAAGAGGGACTTCTTCTACTGCAATGGTAGATCGGCCATATTTTATGAAAACTTCAATGAGTTGTTTTGTGCAGGGGGTACTATTTACTATTATGTCGTCACCCAAAAGCACAGCAAATGGCTCACCACTAATATGTTTTTCTGCTGTAAGTATTGCGTCTCCCAGTCCTCTGGGTTCTTTCTGCCTTATGTAATGTATATCAACAAGAGAAGAGATGTCACGTACCATTTTCAACATTTCTGTTTTTCCTTTGCTCATTAAGTGCATCTCTAATTCAGGTGAATCGTCAAAATAATCCTCAATGGATCGTTTGCTTCTTCCAGTTATGAATATGATATCGTCGATCCCAGAATTGATAGCCTCCTCTACTACATAATGGATTACAGGTTTATCGATTATTGGAAGCATTTCTTTTGGCATGGATTTTGTTACTGGAAGAAATCGTGTACCGAGCCCTGCAGCAGGTATAATAGCTTTTTTAATTGTCATCTTCATCCTCTTCATTTGATCCTTCCATAATCATCATCAAAACGGACAATATCATCTTCATCCACACATTCTCCAAGTTGTACTTCTATGATTTCCAGAGGCAATTTGCCTTCGTTAGAAAGTCTGTGTTTCATACCGGCCCTAATAAAAGTACTTTCTCCCTGCCTGAGGAAAAAAACTTCATCCTCAATCTGCACCGTGGCCATCCCTTTAACAACTATCCAGTGTTCACTGCGATGATAATGTAACTGCAAGCTAAGTTTCTTTTTTGGTTCTACTATTATGTTTTTTATCTTGTGTCTGTCAGATTTCTCCATAACAGTGTAGGATCCCCAGGGTCTGTATACAGTTTGTTGAAGATATGCCCTCTCGTCATTTTTGATGTGTAAAGTATCAGCTACTTGTTTTACCTTCTGGCTACTCTTTCTGGGGCAAACAAGAAGAGCGTCCGGTGTATCAACTACAGCCATATTTTCCACATCTATGAGGGCTACCAGTTTGTCAGAATTAGAATATATGAAGTTATTGCTGGAGTTAATAAAAATATTTTCACATTCATATACTACGTTTCCATTGATGTCTTTTTCTGATTCCTCGTATATTGCGTTAAAGTTTCCAAGGTCACTCCATTTATGTTCTAAGCGTATAACCACCACATTCTTGGATTTTTCCATGATTGCATAATCTATAGAGACTTTTCTAACTTTGCTGTATATCTCTTCAATGGTAGCATAAGGGTTTATTTCAGGATTGAATGCCTCAAAAAAAGTCTTTTCGTGTTCGTTTAGTTCTCTAAAAAACACCTCGGTATCAAAAAGAAACATTCCACTGTTCCAAAGGCAGCCTTCTTTCAGATACTTTAGAGCGTCATCATAATTTGGTTTTTCTCTGAACTCTGCCACAATGTACCCATTTCCGATCTTTTCTGATGGTTTAATATATCCATATCCAGTATGGGGTGATGTTGGAACTATACCAAAAATCACCAAATGCTCCTTTGTAAGCAACTGTGCATTCTTTATTGTTTCCATTGCATGGATATCAAGTACATGGTCTGATGAAAAAACTCCTACAACAGATTTTCCAAACCTTTTTACGATTTCCCTCATGCCTAAGCAGATTGCTGGGAGTGTGTTCATAGGTTCAGGTTCTATCAGTATGTTTTCTGAAGGCAGGTCGTATCCAAGTTCTTTAGCCTGACCTGTAACAAAAAATCGCTGTGAATCATTTGTTACAACGAAAATTTCGGTTATATCAGACACTTCAAGACAACGGATTAAAGTATTCTGGAAAAAGGATTTATCTGTGAGTTTGAGGAATTGCTTAGGATTATGCTTTCTGCTCAGAGGCCATAATCGGGTTCCAGATCCACCTGCAAGGATGAGTGATTTAATGTTTTCATCTCCTCTTGTATAATCATTTACTTTCTGTAATTCTTATTATTACTAATATATAATTATTCTTGGCTGGTATTTGATGACCTCTCACTGAGCATATATACTATATAGCCGGTTAGAATCATACTCCAATAACTTATGAGCCTGTCAAGAAGTGCAAGGGAAGCACCAATATTAGAGTCGATACCAACTAATCTGAGTATGAAAACTATAGACACTTCAACAGCTCCAAGTCCGGCGGGTGTGAGGGGAACAGCTGTGAGCAATGAAGCAGCAAGTACAACACATACAATCACTTCAAAGCTTATTTCCAGACCGAGGGCGCGTGTAACCAAGAAAAACCTTCCCGCTTCCATTGACCAAGCAAGTATTGTTAGTATAGTTACCATCAATATTGTAAACCTATTAGAAAATGGATTATATAAGCTCGTGTGAAAGTTATTAAAATGAAAAAGGAATCTATCAGGTACAATTTCGGACAATCTCTCTTTCAACATCCACAAAATGAACAAACAGAGGATAATTGCTGTCAGAAGGATATATCCCACCCGTAAGGCCTCTGATATCTGTACTGGTATGTTTTTCCTGAATATAATCAGGCAACTGATTGTCAGCATCACGAGTAACACTAAAATATCGCACATGCGTTCAATAAATATCGAACCAATTGATGCAGATATTGGCGTTCCGTTTTTTTTCTTGAGCAAATAGCTTCTATACACATCACCAATTTTTGCGGGAACAATGCAATTGACAAACCATGATAGAAAAACCATTTTGGTTGCAATGCTGAATCCAGGCTGCATATCCATGTTCTTAAGCAAGCTGTTCCATCGGATTCCTCTTATTAGTATAGACAAATAATGTATAATAAAAGCCAGAATGTAAAGAGATATGTCCGTCTTTTTTGCTATAAATATGACATCAGCTATGTCTATGCTATGTATCAACAGATACAGTATGAAAAAAGAAAGAATAAATGAAAATACTGTCTTTTTACTACTAAATAACGTTAATAATCGAATTTTTTCTTCATTCATCAGATCAATCCAATGCCGATTCCTAAAATAAGGGGGAAATAAGTATTTTTATTTACAATAATACAATATATTAAATAGTTACGTTTTACTCTGAAA
>JACIVZ010000088.1 GCA_014361205.1 Methanomethylovorans sp.
TTTTTTTCATATCAAACCTCTTTTTTGTTTTTATTTCAAATTTTACTAATTTTTCATTTTATTTTTATGTTATATAACTCTGTTTGTATCGTTTAAAACAAGGTGGTATAACAACATAAAATGTAGCTTTTTATTTGTATGGTTTGTACTATTTGCTATCCTCAAAACACAGAGATTGTTTTTTATAGGGTAGTGTGGTTAATGTTGTGATTAGACGTTTTGCTATAAAGCTGATATATATTTCTTTTAAACGTGTAATTGAGGTTTAGCAGAATGGGAGATATAATAGCAAGCGATTCAATGTGGGAATATTTCCAATGGCTTGATAAAAAGCTAAAATGTGAGATGGAGATCGCTAACAACGCAAGAAAAAGAGGATGTGATCCAAAGCCTTTTGTAGAGATACCTCTTGCCAAAGATCTGGCAGATAGAGTAGAGAACCTCATAGGTGTAAAAGACGTAGCCCAACATATCAGAAAATTGGAGGCAACGATGTCTCGGGAGGAAGCTGCTCTTGTTCTAGGTAGAGATGTGGCTGTGGGTACAGTGGGCAACTTAGATGACAAAAAAAAAGCCATAGAAGCTGCTATCCGCGTGTCAATGGCAATGCTTACCGAAGGTGTGGTAGCGGCGCCCATTGAAGGTATTGACAGAGTGGATTTTGGAAAGAACGATGATGGAACGGAGTATATACGAATCTTGTATGCAGGTCCAATACGCAGTGCGGGTGGTACTGCACAGGCTCTTTCAGTCCTGGTGGGAGATTATGTGCGACGGGCAATGGGCATAGACAGATTCAAACCACGTAAAGAAGAAGTAGAGAGATATATTGAGGAAATACTCCTCTACAGGAGAGTAGCAAATCTACAATACACACCTTCTGAAGCCGAGATAAAGTTAATAGTAGAAAACTGTCCCATCTGTATAGATGGTGAGCCAACAGAAGAAGAAGAAGTGGAAGGACACAGGAATCTGGAAAGAATAGAGACAAATCGTATACGCGGAGGTATGGCACTTGTGCTTGCGGAGGGGCTTGCCCTTAAAGCTCCCAAGGTTCTAAAACATGTGAGAAAACTACAGATAGACGGCTGGGAGTGGCTAGAAACTCTCATAGCAGGTACTAAGAGTATTGAAAGTGAAGAAGATCAAAAAAATGTGGGAATAAAGCCTAAAGATAAATACCTAAGAGACCTCATAGCAGGTAGACCTGTATTTTCTCATCCTTCAAGACCTGGAGGATTTAGATTAAGGTATGGGAGGTCAAGGAACACTTCTTTTGCAGCAGCTGGCATTAATCCGGCTGCTATGTTTATTCTGGATAGTTTCATTGCTCCAGGAACTCAACTTAAAGTGGAAAGACCTGGAAAGGCTGCAGGCATGGCCCCCGTGGATTCTATTGAAGGTCCTACTGTAAGGCTAAGATCAGGCGATGTGGTAAGGATTGATGATGTTGAAGAAGCACAGCTTCTGCACAAGGAAGTAGAGTATATCATTGATATCGGTGAGATACTTATCAATTATGGTGATTTTTTGGAAAATAATCATGTACTGGTTCCCTCTCCATATTGTTTTGAGTGGTGGATACAGGAATATTCTCTTGCCACTGGTGAAGATGGATTATCTAAACCGGAACTGAGGCATCCTTCCCAGGAACTCGCCTTGGATCTCTGTATAAAACATCGTTTACCTCTTCATCCAGATTTTACTTACTTGTGGCATGATATAACAGCAGATGATTTTGTACGACTGGCACACTTTGTTGAAGCTCAGGGTTCCCTGGACAAAACATGTTCTATGTTATCTTTACCTCTTAGATCAAGTATTGATAGTGGTATCAAATTTCTTCTTGAGAATATGCTGGTTTTACACAGGATAATAGAAGATAATATCCTGATTTCACAACCCTTACCCTTTATAAAATGCTTAGGTATAGATACAAATCTTAAACGAACCTGGACCTCAGTTGAGGCAAATAGTGGGCTTGATGCAGTCAATAAGGTTAGCGGATTGTTAGTAAGGGCACGTGCTCCTACACGAATAGGGGCTCGCATGGGAAGACCTGAAAAATCTGATAAAAGAATGATGTCTCCTGCACCTCATGTACTGTTTCCTATAGGTGAAACAGGCGGAAATACTCGCAAGCTTGAAGACGCTGCCTGTTATAAAGAGTCTGTTAATGGTAAAGTGGGACTCATTAAAGTGGAAATTGGGTCAAGGATATGCCCTGCATGTGGCATGGAATCCTATGAGTTCAGGTGTAAATGTGGTGAATTTACCATTCCCAAGCTGTTCTGCCCACGCTGTGGTATGTCTGTTAACAAGGAAACATGCCCCAAATGTGGTGTGAACACCACATGTGTCCGTCTTCAAAGCCTTGATTTCAAGAACATCTATCAGAGGGCATTTGAAAAATTGGGAGAGCGTGAATCTAACCTTGAGGCTATTAAAGGTGTCAAAAGAATGATGTCCCGCCATATGACCCCCGAACCTCTTGAAAAAGGTATTCTGCGTGCTAAGCATGAACTGTACGTGTTCAAGGATGGCACCGTGAGATATGATATGTCGGATATCCCCCTTACTCATATAAAAGCAAATGAATTGGGTATACAGGTAAGTAAACTGGTGGAACTGGGATATTCAGAAGATATATATGGACGGCCTCTGATTAGTGGTGACCAGATTGTATGTCTTAAGGTTCAGGATATTGTTGTTTCCTACGACTGTGCTGAATATCTTTTACGGACCACACGATATATCGATGATCTACTTTGTAAATATTATCATATGGAACCTTATTATAATGCTCAAGACATTTCAGATCTAGTGGGAACACTTGTAATGGGTCTTGCACCCCATACCTCAGCGGGTGTGCTGGGGCGAATTATAGGGTTTACAAAAGCAGCAGTAGGTTATGCCCATCCTTTCTTCCATGCTGCAAAGAGGCGTAATTGTGATGGAGATGAGGATTGTGTAATGCTGTTACTGGATGGATTAATAAATTTCTCAAGGGAATACCTTCCTGATAGAAGAGGTGGGAAGATGGATGCACCCCTTGTCCTTACAACTCGTTTAGATCCAAGTGAGGTTGATAAGGAAGCTCACAATATAGACGTAGGTGCCTACTATCCTCTTGATTTTTACGAAGCCACGCTAAAGTATGCAAACCCAAAGGAACTGGAAAATAAAATTGATCTTGTGAGTAATCGTCTGGGTACACCACTGCAATATGATAATTTTATGTTCACGCATGATACGTCGGATATAGCTAAAGGTCCTTCCGTAAGTGCTTACAAGACTCTTGGGAGTATGGTGGAAAAGATGGATGCACAGCTTTTACTGGCTGATAAGATAAGAGCTGTTGATGCTTCGGATGTTGCAGAAAGAGTTCTTGTGTCACATTTCCTCCCCGACCTCTTTGGCAATTTAAGGGCTTTTTCCAGACAAAGTACACGTTGTATTAAATGTGATGAAAAATTCAGAAGACCTCCACTTACAGGAGTATGTCCTAAATGTGGAGGTCGTGTGATATTAACCATACATGAAGGGGCTGTAAAGAAATATCTTGAGGTATCAAAAAAGATAGCATCAAACTATAATGTTTCATCTTATACCAGGCAGCGCATCGAACTCATAGGCCTTGATATTAAATCTCTTTTTGAGAATGATAAATCAAAACAAACTGGGCTGTCTGAGTTTATGTAATAATTTTTACTTGAATATTTCAATCTTCTACTAAGGTAACGACTATCACATTTTACAGCAAGATATACGCTGCCTCACTTGTGACTTAAAAGTTGGGTGGTGAAATAACTATTTGTCCAGCAATTTCCACAAAGAAGATTTCAATTCCTCATCCAACTGCACTATTCCTTTATATATGTCAATTAGCTGGGTCAGTTGAGGAAAATATATTTTTTTTCTTATCCACGTAACAGCCCTTATATGTTTAAGTTCAGGTGCATTTTCTATATATTCATAGGCACCTTTTATTCTTCCCACCGAGAAAAAATTCTCATCATCAAGAGGTATAACTACTAAGTCCCCAATATTAATATCATTTGCAAAACAAAAAATTGTTTGAGCCCAGCTATTAAGCCGTCCTTCATCTATATAACACAAGCGCGATCTTATCAGTTCTTTTATACGTTCTTGTTTTTCAAATCTGTCAAACTCTTTCATGGTTTCTCTCAGAAGACGTGCTTCTTCTTTCAGCAAATTTAGTTTCGATGTGAGAAGATCCATTTTTTGTTGCTGCAACTCTGCAGTTGATCCATCAGGCAGCTGAAGTTTTTTAAACTCTTCAGCAAGTTCTTTTCTGAATTTATTATCCATTTTTCTATATTCTTCCCTTAAATATTCAAAATTAGAACTTTTTGTATCGATATATTTTAAATTAATAATATCATCCCTGAATTCCTCCATTAAATGGATTTCAATATCAAAGGTTACAACTCCTTGTTCCAGGCACGTTTTTGCTCTTTTGCCACAATATCCCGTATTTATAAGCCAGCATTTACTATGGTCTTCAATTAATGACACACTTCTCTGTTATTACAGTATGCATATTAAGATGTCGAACAAAAACGAAAGTCGATATTAGTAATTAAGACTCATTGCTTAATAATTAAATAACATGAATCCCTCTTCTATTGCAAAATAAATCACTAAGATCTATGGTTCCTGAAAAATCTTATGATGTCATAGTAGTAGGGGCAGGTCCAGCAGGTTCTACTGCAGCTGCTTATGCTGCACAGAGAGGTATGTCTGTACTTCTGGTAGATAAAAAACAAGACATAGGGGTACCTCTGCAATGTGGTGGTTTTCTTCCCCATACCGAGACATTAAAAGAACTCATACCTTCCGCAGATCTGCCTTTTACACTTGAGGAATATCCTTCCAGTTGTATACATACTACAACATCCTTTCAACGATTTATCGCTCCCAATGGTATATCTAAAGGTTTTGATGTCAAAGGTGATGTCCTTGACAGGCGCAGATTTGATAAATATCTTGCCTCAGTGGCTGCTAAGGAAGGAACACATTTACTTGTAGCAACCAATGTAATCGAAATAAAAGAAACAAACGTTATAATGGATGGAGCATTCGGAAGATATGAAGTAAAAGGGGAAGTAATCATAGGCGCTGATGGTCCTAATTCCATGGTTGCTGCTTCAAAAGGTATGCAAAGGTCTCCCGATCCTCTGGGAATGAGTACTGCTTTTGAATATGAACTATGTGGTGTTGATGTAGATAAAGAAGCTGTAGAAATGTATTTTGGTAAGGATTATGTTCCAGGAGGCTATGCCTGGATAATATCTCAAGGTAAGGACAGAGCTAATATTGGGGTGGGGATCAGAGAAGCTTTTTTTTCAGAAAAAATGTGTGCTAGGGATTACCTGAACAGATTCATGTATGAACATCCTATAGCCAGCGAAAAGTTAAAAGAAGGAACTATTTTATCAGTGATTTCAGGACTTGTACCTGTGGGAGGTGCTCCCAGCATCACTGCTACAAAAAACACTCTTATTGCGGGAGATGCTGCAGGTCATCTGATTGCTACTAACGGGGGTGGCATATCAACAGCAATGGTTGGAGGTAAGATTGCAGGAGAAACTGCTGCAGATTTTCTTGAAGGAACATGTAAACTTGAAGAGTATGATTTCAGATGGCGGGCTCAGATGGGACTGGAAATAAAAACTTCTGTATATATACGTAAATTAATGGACAAGATTATGCTTTCGGATAGCATTATGAACGCAGCTATCAAGACCATTTCATCATCACAAATGAAAGCTGTCCAGTGCGGCAAGTTGCCAGAAGCTGTGAAAAAGACACTGCAGAAATTGAATATGGGTATAAACTGAGATGTACCTCTTTGTATATGGAACCTTAAAAAGAGAATCCAAAAATCATTACCTTTTATCATCTGCAACTTTTGTGTGCAAAACCCGAACCGGGCATAAATATACCATGGTGGATCTGGGTAATTTCCCTGGTGTATTATACGACAGACCCATATCTTTAATTACAGGTGAAATATATAATATAACTAATGAGTTGTTATGCAAACTTGATGACTATGAAGGTGAATGGTATTTCAGATCAGAAGTGGAAATGGAGAATGGTATGACTGCCCAGATGTATTTTCTGAAGGAGATACCATCCTTGATGAAGGACAAAAGCTTTGTTATTCCTTCAGGTATATGGGAGGATAAAATGAAAGAAAATACAATGGGAGTTAAAGAGGAAATTTTGTATGCTAAGGACGAACGATCTCAACGCCACAAAGATACAGTGGCATATGAGGTACACAACAATCTATATCTTAACATAACGAACCAGTGTAGTGCAAGCTGCACTTTCTGTATAAGGAATATCTCAGATGGTGTATATGGATATAATCTCTGGCTTTCCAGGGAACCCTCACTGGAAGATATAATCAGTCACTTAAGTAAACTGAACCTTAAAAATTACAAAGAAGTTGTTTTTACAGGATTCGGTGAACCTACCACCAGATTCTCAATTGTGCTTAGAATCACCGAATGGCTTCATACGCAGGGAATAAGGGTAAGACTGGATACAAATGGTCATGCAGCATTGATAAATCCTGGAATCAAAGTAGTAGATGAGCTTAAAAAAGCTGGAATGGATGCTGTTTCTATAAGTCTGAATGCACAAACAGAGGAATTATACGAGAAGCTGTGCAGGCCTTTTTATCCAGGCTCGTATCAAGCCATGCTCACCTTTGCTCGCGAATGTATTGCAGCAGGCATCAGTACTCGCCTAACAGTTGTAAAAGTGCCTGAAGTCGATATTCAGGCCTGCGAGAAAATAGCAGAGGAAATGGGAGCAACTTTCTTTGCAAGAACAATCAGTCCACATATCAGGTCCTGATCAGCGAATATATTTAAACAGATCGTCTCTTCGGGCACGGTGCATTCTTTGTCGTATACATGAAGCAAGTTTTTTCAGATCATTCTGTTTAGCACTTACAGGCACCACAATTTCCTGCCACAAATGCCAGGGTGAAGACAGTCCAAGCTTCTCCACAATATTGTCAAGCACATTGTCGGCAATAAATTGGTCTATCTTATCCATTTTATTAACAGCTAATATTACAGATATTCCCATTTCATTGAGAAAATTGAAAAGTTCAATATCTACTGGTATCTCACCTCTTTTTTCCCATCTTGTCACTATGTCAAGAAAAGAATGGCCATCTATCACCATTACTGCAAGGTCTATACTTTCTGCATTGTTCTCTATATAGTGTACAATCTTATCTTTTACTATGTCCTGCTTTCTTTCTTTTACCCCGCTCATGAAGCCAAAACCAGGCATATCAGTAAGCAGTAAATCACCCAATCTTACATGTATAGGTTTCAGTGTGACTCCAGGCCTTTTGCCCACTCTCAATTTGATACCCGTGAGGTTGCGAATAATAGAAGATTTACCTACATTGGATCTGCCCACAAAAATTATATGAAATCCTGCACCATCAGTGAGATCCGGTTTATTTTGCATATTTACCTGCCCGGTCGCTTAATGGCATTTATCAATAATATTTTCTTCTTTGAGTCTGCGTTCTTCTTCACCTATTCGACTGTCCAGCTCATTAAGAAAAGCTTTGAAATTTCTTACTGGTATCCTTGCACCTGCAGCTTCTGGAAGACCACCGCCGCTTCCTTCATATCTTGGAGCTACATCTCGTAAAATTTTGTTCAAATCAACAGGACTACGTGATCGGAAACTTATATCGTAGGCATGCTTTGTCTGACGATATTCTGCAGAGCAGCCAACTTTTCGATGTCCATAAGCAGCAGCATATATTGCAGATTTGGACTTATAGCCCCTAGGGTCAATGACATAGGCTATATTCTGCAGGCTTTTTACCTCCTTTCTTATTCGTAGTCTTAAGCGTTCTTCAAGATCAGAACATTTTCTCGCGAAGTCCAGTATATCAGGATGACTGGATGGCAGTTTATCCTTTGCAAGATGTTCTATAAGTTCGCGCTTGAACTCAAATTCACGGCCTGAATATATAATTGCCTGTATAAGTGCACCCGCTTCAAAGAAAAGAGTTCTTTTATCCCAGTCTTCACACCACATTTTTACAGTATTGCTATCATCTGCATAATCACCTATGGCACCATATATGGCAACTCTCCGCACATCCCTGCTCAAACGGCTGGAAAGCACTTTATAGGTAAGTTCTGAAGAGCTGGCACATGGATCATTATGAAGCCATGATTCATTCCAGCCCTTTGCAGGTATGGGATGGTGATCGATATAAATAAGTTTGCTTATTTGGGATATTTCCCGCAGTCTTAAAAGCAGCTCTTCACTGGTGCGTTCATCAATGGCAATATCGCAAATGATTACACGTTTATATCCATTTGCCAGCTTCAGTTTTCGTAACAGGCTTACAGGACTTGTAAAATACACTTGAGAATCTGGGTAAGCACTCTTTGCAATTGCACCGGAACATATTCCATCCGAGTCACCGTGAGTGAATATTATTGTTTCAATGGCAGGGTTGAGTTCAAATGATCTCATTTTATTTCCAAATTAAATCTTTTTGTACTTTTCCTGATGCGTAGGTTTCTCATATATTAAAAATGTTTCTTTTTATGTATTATTTTATCGTCTCCAGCCTATTGCT
>JACIVZ010000089.1 GCA_014361205.1 Methanomethylovorans sp.
AGGCATTGCACACGGTAATGTTCCACTTTCTGCATCCATTCTTCCAATGAACCTTATACTACAATTGCTACTGTTGCCATTGTATTTGCTTATATTTGCAGGTACCATTGCAAACATTGATTCCTTCCTGCTGCTTCAAAGTGTTTTTTTTGTACTATTTATTCCATTTTTCATATCTCTTGTCACAAAAATTGTTATTCCAAGATTAAAGGGTGAATACTGGCTTGAACAAAAGATTTTCCCAAAGCTTGATCAGTTGCAGTTCTCCTTTTTAAATCTTGCCATAATCTCGATGTTTGCTTCACAGGGGGAGCAGTTAGTGCAGAACCCTCTCATTTTACTCAAGCTAATAGCTCCGGTATTGTTATTTTTTGTTGTTGTGTTCATTATAGGCCAATTGGTTGGAAGATTTTTTCGTTTTTCCTATGACGACACAGCCAGCCTGAACCTGACAACCCTTGCACGTAATTCTCCTCTTGTGTTGGCAATTGCACTCACTACCTTTCCTGAAGAGCCACTGATAGCATTGGTATTGGTAATTGGTCCTTTGATAGAGCTGCCTGTGCTGGGGATCATATCCTATACTTTACTTATGATAAGGAAAAGATGGCCAATGAGCGAAAAGAAGTATGTGCAGATTGAAGTTGACAAGATAAATTTTGAAAGATGAATCAAAAATTAGTTTTATCATAAAAAAGAGTAAAAAGCTTACTTTTGATCTTCATTTATCAACAGTTCCTAATCACATCTGTATTTCACCCTTTCAACAATTGTTTTATCCTATAGCTTTACAATATTACGCTTGATTATTCCGAGTTATTTTCTGTAATCTTCCCTTAAACCTTATCTATTATTGTTTCATAAATAATATCTTGGTAAGGGAATATGCTAGACAAATTGTTCAATCCAGATGTTGTTGCAGTAATCGGAGCATCTCGTACAGAGGGCAAGGTTGGTCACGCTGTACTTAAAAACCTTCTGGAAGGGAGTGCCCGTAAGATAATTCCCGTCAATCCAAAAGTTACTGAGATTTTAGGTTTAAAATGTTATGCTGATATTCTTGATGTTCCAGAGAAGGTAGATCTTGCCGTTATAGTAATTCCTGCAGCTTCAGTTCCCCTTACACTGGAAAAATGTGGCCAAGCTGGTATAAGTTATGTTATTGTGATTTCAGCAGGTTTTAAAGAAGCAAGTCTGGAAGGAGCAAGGCTTGAAAGGGAAATTATAGCCATTGCAGAGAAATATGGTATAAGAATGGTAGGTCCTAATTGCCTGGGAATAATTGATACTTCTTCTTCTCTTAATGCGTCGTTTGCTGCATCCATGGCTCATGCGGGGAATATAGCAATGATGTCTCAGTCTGGAGCTATCTGTACTGTGACTCTTGACTGGGCTGACAGGATAGGTGTGGGTTTTTCTAAGTTCATAAGTCTGGGAAATAAAGCTGACCTTGCAGAAAATGATTTCCTTGAGTTGTTAAAAACAGACGATTCCACGGCAGTGATAGCTGCATATCTGGAAGGTGTAAAGGATGGTCCCCGCTTCATGGATGTTGCAAGGGAAGTTACCAGAAGAAAACCTGTAATCGTAGTTAAATCAGGTCGTACAGCCGTTGGTTCCAGGGCAGTTTCATCCCATACAGGCACCCTTGCTGGCTCTGATGCCGCATATAATGCAGCTTTTAGGCAGAGCGGTGTCATAAGGGCAAACTCCCTCGAAGAAATGCTCGACTACAGCAGGGCATTTTCCACATATCCTTTACCTCATGGTAAAAAAGTTGCAATACTCACTAATGCAGGAGGACTGGGCATACTCACCGCTGATGCGTGTTATAGTACCGGTCTTGCCATAACTTCATTTGAGGATGTGACAATTGCAAAACTAAGAGAGCGTCTTCCAGAAGCAGCTGGTCTGTACAATCCAGTTGATTTGCTGGGTGATGCAAGTGCACAATTGTATGAATATGCTTTAGAAATACTATTAGATGATCCAAATGTAGATGGTATCATTGCAATTGTTTCTCCTCAGGCAATGACAGATGTGCCTGCTATAGCTCAGGTTCTTGTTGATACTATCCAGAAATCCGAAAAACCTATCCTATGTAACCTCGCAGGTGGAACACGTATTACTACAGGTGAGAAACTTTTAAACAGGCATGGTATACCAAACTATCCTTCTGCGGAAAGAGCAGTTGCAAGTATGAAAGCTTTGTGTGATTACAGTTCCATAAAAATAAAGGAACATACAAATTCTGTTGTGATGGCAGTTCAGCGGGAAGTTGCACAAAAGATCATAAATGATGCAATTGCCAGTGGAAGGAGAACTCTGGGTCTCGAATCCATAGGCCTACTCAAAGCCTATGGAATTCCGGTGGTACAGTCAAGAATGGCAGGCAGTCTATCAGAAGCTATCCAGGTATGTGAGGAAATAGGCTATCCGGTTGTGATGAAAATTATATCTCCAGACATCTCGCATAAGACGGATGTAGGTGGTATCAAGCTTAATCTGAGAAATGCAGAGGATGTAGAAAGGGCTTATTTTACCATGATGTCAGATGTGAAACATTACATGCCTAATGCCCAGATAACAGGTGTGCAGGTGCAGCAGATGATCACAGGTGGCAAAGAGGTTATCATAGGTATGGATCGTGACCCTCAGTTCGGTCCACTTTTGATGTTCGGGCTGGGTGGCACTTATGTGGAATTCCTGAAAGATGTATCTTTTGCCATAGCACCTATCAATGATAAGGAAGCTCAGCACATGATCTCTTCCATAAAGACATATCCTCTTATAGCAGGAGTAAGGGGTGAAACTCCATCAGATATTAAAGCTATAACCGATACATTGCTTAAAGTATCACAGCTTGTTATGGATTTCCCCCAGCTGATGGAATTTGAAATAAATCCTCTTATGGTAATGCCCGAAGGCAAAGGCTGCCTTGCAATGGATATCAGGATGACGTTAAGGAAGGAATGAATATGGTGGCAGATAGCTTTTATAAAAATGGTATATCAGAGAATCTTCAGCGATTAGGAGGAAGATCATGGCTTCAATATTAGTAAGTTCATCGGAACAATACTCAGGAAAAAGCTCTTTATGTCTGGGTCTTGGTGTGCTTCTGAAAGAGAAAGGGTATAAAATAGGATACATGAAGCCCATTGGCAATCTGCTTATAGATGTTAATGGATTGCTTGCAGATGAGGATTCGGAGGGAATCAGAAAGTTACTTGGACTGCAGGACGATATGAGTTACATTACTCCCATCTTGCTTACGGAGAAACTGACTGATGATGCTCTGATGGGGGTAGAGAAAGATCTTGATGACAGACTAAAAGAAGCCTATGATAAAGTTTCAAAGGATAAGGATATCGTACTGTTAGAGGGAGCCGGGGGTATAGGAGGAGGAGCAATGTACAATCTTTCCGACCCGGAGGTAGCCACTAAGCTGGATACCAAGATGCTGCTTATTACCAGGTATGATTCGGCACAGGCTGTTGATCGCATACTATGTGACCTGCGTATAATCCAGAATACGGAAATTCTTGCAGGCATTATACTCAATGAAGTCCCAGCAGATAAGCTTGAACAGGTTTCCCATCTTGTGGTTCCTTTCCTTGAGAAGAAAGGCATTAAGGTGTTTGGAGTCATTCCGCAAGATCATATGCTTAGGTCTGTATCCGTGTCAGAGATAGTCGAAAACCTTAATGGAGAAATACTTGTGGGTGCAAACCACATGGAAGATCTTGTGGAACACTATCTTGTGGGTGCCATGGAGGTTGGTTCCGCAATAAAGTATTTCCGTCGCATGCCTAATGCAGCTGTAATCACAGGTGGTGATCGTTCGGATATACAAATGGCTGCCATCGAAGCTAAAGTAAAGTGCCTGGTGCTCACAGGTAATCTGCATCCAAGTGGAGCAGTGCTTGGAAGTGCAGAAGAGGCAAACATTCCTGTGATACTTGTCAGAGGCGATACCATGAGCACTATCGAGAAGATGGAGCATCTAATTGGCCATGCACGCATAAAACAGGAAGTGAAAATAAAAAGAATAGTTGAGCTTATCAAGGAATATGTGGATATTGATGGTTTGATAGCGGAAATGGGTCTTGGTAAATGAATCTCTTCCTCAGCGCACCATCTCTGTTTCCTTTGTCTTTTGTCTGAGTATTTCACAATATAAGGATTCTGCAATGTGTCACATCACCTGTTTCTTCTTCATTTACAATGGCTTTGGGTCCCTACGCATGATCATACAATTTTTTTTTAGGCAGGTTATCCGTGATATCACCTGTTTTGCTCATGCAATAGGACCTATGTTCTGAACAACATGGTCAATCAGTTCTTTCTTGGTTTTTCAGTAGCATCTACTACACCTGAGCTGAGAATTACATAAGAATAAATTACCTCCCCTTTAAGCTCATCCAGCTTTCCTACTTTCCTACTACTGCCGACTCTGCAACTGTGATAACAACTGACTTTCAATTTCTGCAGTACCTATACGGTGTTGCCACTTTGATTATATCGTCTACACGCCCTATTATCCAGAAATAACCATCTTCATACATAAACAATGCAGCTCCATTGGACAAAGGTCAGTACACAACATATGAATGGTCTGAAATCCAGCCACATTCAGCTGTACACCTGGATATATCATCATCTTTCCAGATCATCTGGTGCTTTCCGGTATACTTCCGGATTGTTGATGTTTACATTTCTGGTAAAATCACCCGAAGCTACAAACTCTTTGATATCTTTGTGTTCATTTTTGATTGTCACTCCCATTTCCCACATGCTGTATCTTGTAATTATTTTTCAGAGTGGTAAGTAAAATAGTCTGCTCTATAGCAAAAAGTAGATAAAAACACAATTATAAAGATAAGAAAGATGAGGATATCTTCATTATATATTATTTCATCATTTCAAGCACATCGCACATTTTATTGATGGTGTCAACAGCAGTTTGCATCCCTTCTGAATCTTCAAGAGCAGGCTTTTGAAGAATACCGCCAAAATGCCCTCCGTCTCCGACAACTATCATCCCATGTATATGCATCCAGTCATGGATCGTCTGGATAGTTTTCTCCTGCCCGCCATTGCGTGAACCTCCCACCGCTAAAGCTGCTCCTACTTTGTTCTTTAACCGGAAACCTTGTCGTCTAAGCAATACGCTTCTGTCAAACAATGCCTTTATCTGCGCTGTAACCGAGCCAAAATATACTGGAGAAGAGATTATTATACCATCTGCTTCTTTCAGTTTCTGATATACTTCTTGCATGTCATCATCAATAGGGCACATTTCCTCATCTCTGCAGATACCACAGGCAGTGCACGGAGCTATCTTTGAGGAAGACATAAGCACACTGTCAACCTCAAAGCCGCGGTTTTTTGCGATTTCAAGGACTTTTCCAATCAGTTTGTCATTATTGCCGCCTTTAACGGGGCTTGCTGATATACCTAATATCTTCGAAGAGACCATTTTTACACCTTTTTATGGTTATGAGTGAGTCGTTTTTCATTTTGTGATGTTCAGTGCCATCAATCTCCTGCAGATTCTAAGTTCTCGCATGAATGTATCAAAAAGTTTCCGGTCCTGGAACATCAGTTTAAGAGAATCATCATCTCTTCCCTTATGAGCAAACTCTCCACAGACTATAACTGAGTTACATTTGATGAAACCATTTACTATAGCAAACCAATAAATCAGTTTTACAAGCTGATCAGAAGTGCATTCCCTTGCCTGTATATCAGAAGGATATGTAAAATGGAAACAATCAGGCCCCTTTCCTTCACATAGATTTGATGCATTCGTATCAGCAGTGAGGAATACTGGATAAGCATAATTGTTCCCTGCATCGAAATTCCGTATTGCATTAACTATGAGCATGTCATTTTTCTCACTTTGGCTTGTGGCGGGCATTTCAGCTTTAATCTCATGAACATATTCCCTTATACGGCGATATTCTTTCATTGCCACATAAGCAGCTTTTCTGGCCTTTTTCATTTTCCTGTTTTCCAGATTTTCAAGCAATTCTGAATGATAATGAGCACATTGCTGCATTTCATATATCTGGAAAGGTTTGTACTTGTAATTAATAGAACTCTCTATCTCATTGTATACTATATCCACCACAAGATAGCGGGGGTTATCAATAAAACCGGCCCTTGAAGGAAAACCCTGGTAAAAGAGATTAGTATCAAGCGCAAAATAAACTATCTTGTTCATCCTTTTATAGAGTTTCAGGATGCTCTTGAACTCATCCAGATTATCATACTGAACTATGCCGCTCAAGAGCATGCAATATACTATATCATCAAATGAGGGCATTTCATTAACATATGAACCACAGTCTTCATACAGCTTTTCAAAATCAGCTTCAGAAGAGAGAATACGAAGCCAGTAACCGTCACCATATGTTTTTGCATGTATAAGTTTAAGGTCAAAAAGTGGATAATCAATTACAATGGACTGGTTTTCAAAGAGATTCAGCAAAATATGAAATTCGTCCTGTTGGATGACTACGCTATTCTCAACAAGTTCAGGCTCCATGCATGGTCCTCATTACCTGTTCTTTGAAATCGTTCATGTGCTGTATCTGATAAGGGATCATCATATAGGGAAGGGGTACTGTCTCTTTTATCGAAAGATAGAAAATATGATCTACATCAGAGAGCTTGATAGGCAAGAGTGCTCCAGCTATTAACGTTTTTCTTCCTGGCGTGATATCCAATGCTATTACATAACCTTCCTTTTTCTTTTTCGTTATAAGATCATGAGCACATAAGACCATTTTTACAAAATCATCATTGCAAGAAACATTATATTCTCTTTCAGAAATCAATTCTGTTTTTATGAGGGGGGATATTTTGAATTCTTCAGACAGAATTTTAAGACCATTGATTGTGGTATGGATATCCTTGCTGAGCTTTTCATCTTTTTTCCCTTCTGCAAACAAAAATATTTCATCCGGGAAGAAACCCTTCTCACGTAAAGCTGCATGATATGCGTTAATGACTGCCCATACAGAGCGTCCTAGCATGGTTAAGTAGACTTTTTTTGGAATATTTTCATCCATATGACCACTTCAGCTGTCCTTCATTGAAAGCAACTTTATTTCTATGAACTTATCAGTTCTTCCGTACTTTAGTTTACAGAGAGAAAAGTTCATAGTCGGTGACTGCCTGTTACACTTCAGATACAGGAAGTAACATCTGATATTCCCTTTTCCACAACCAATTTCTGAATCATATCCCTAAATTAAAATTGAGTTTTGTATTAAAAAGTTTTTCCACAAAATTAATTTTTAGTATTTATTAATGGCAGTCATCTGTGTAGAAAAGTACAGTGGTATGTTAGTTTCATATACCATATATTGTTAAAATATGCTGATTGATCACATGCCCTTTTTCTTGATAAGCCTCTTTATCTCCTTGCCTTTCATGTATATTTCACCAAGTTTGCTTTTTCTTATAATAAGGTTCTTGCTGAACCGCTCCGTTTCAATGAACCCCTCACTGCTGAGCTTCCTAATATGATGGCTGAGGCGTGATCTCTCATTACTGAAATCTGTCGTGCCTTTTTCCAATTCAGGTTTTAATCTCGAAATAAGTTCATCTACAGACTCGACACCGTTTCCAATCTTTTCGAGCATAGTTATTTGTTCACTGGCAAGTTCTTTTATTGGGAAGAGGGGTATGTCGAGAATACCTCTTAGATGATAGGTATCTTTGTCAGTGTATTCAGGAATATCGCTGTAAATAGGGATGTTTGTTACCAATGAAACTATATATGAGGAAATGCCAATGTTTCTCAGACCACCTGATATGTTTATTTTAACAGTGCGTCCTTCTTTGACTTCTTCATTTATGATGTCCAGTATTTCCAATGATGAATCCAATACATTTTCCCTTTCAACTAATCTGTTCTGGATTTCAAATCCCTTGAACGCCTGATGGATGGCTTTTAGTACAGACTGTACTTCCTTATTATTCTCATCGCCTTTGTGTGTCAAAACGATTATTTTATGGACAGGAAATTGTTTAAGACTTGCTATTAGTTTTTCTGATGAGAATCCCACAGGTACGATATGCGTGTATAATCGTGCTCTTTCCATGAAAGAAGAAGATTTGTAATTAAATTTATAGTTTTTCATAAAATAGATTATACATAATTAGAAATAATATTTAATAAATAATTGAATTGCCTATTTTCGTATATAGTAGATCGCCTACTTTTTCCATTGTCCAATCGTTCCTTTCTTTGATTAATGCCTTTAAATTGTCCTTTTGTTAATCCGATAGATTTGACAAAATACAAACGTTTTAGAACTCTTGCATTCCTTTCTAAGTACTTTATCATTTTAAGAAAATCATACATACATAGAAATATGTTTTGCAATTAAAATTTGTTCAGACTTTTCCATGAAGAATTATTATGTTGAAGTAATAAAAATTGATCATAGTACTATAATAGTAATTATTATATATGATCTGTCAACATTATATATTTTGCTCTCATCAAAATAAAATATAAAAACATTGAAAACATTGTTTGTATGAGTATAATGAAAAATTCCACAGAGA
>JACIVZ010000009.1 GCA_014361205.1 Methanomethylovorans sp.
TCCTGAAGAAGGAGAACTCAGACCGCAGCTTCTCGATAGGTTCGGACTGATGGTCTCAGTGGAAGGTATTACGAACCCTGAAGAACGTATGGCCATCATCGAAGCGGCAGAGAGATGGGAAAAAGATCCATTGAGTACAGAAAGGGAAAATTATGAGGCTCTTAATGAACTACGATTTTCCGTTACTACAGCTCAAAAGCTGCTTCCTCAAGTAACTATTGATAAGAAGCTGGTTCGTAAGGTTGTCGATGCATGTCTTTCTCTGGGGATAATGACACACCGTGCAGAAATTACTGTAATCCGTACTGCAAAAACAATAGCAGCCTTCTATGGTCGTACAGAGGTACTTCCTGCAGATATCCGTGAAGCTATGGAACTTGCTCTTCCACACAGGATGCGCAAGAAACCATTTGAAGAGCCACGTATGGATACTCAAAAACTGGACAATCTAGTACCTGATCATGATGAAACTGAAGATTCACATGACTATGGACCTGAAAATAAAGGAAGTGTTCAGCAGGAGAAGGAAGATGGAGTAGGTGCACAGGAGAAAGAAAACCATGAAATGTCTTCCCCCGCCGGAAGAGGCTCAAAAAAGTATCCAATTGGTTCTCCAGTAACAACAGCTCCAATATGGGATAAACAGGAAGCTGACCATAATCTTCGTAAAACTGCACGTGGTAAACGAATTGCAACTCCTACTAAAGACATACGTGGCAGAAGAACAACCACCAAACCAGCTTCTGAATGGCAAGGGCTTGCACTTGACGCAACTCTCAGAGCTGCAGCTCCCTATCAATCCCGTCGTCTAAAAAATGGATGTGCAATATCGGTTCTGCCTGAAGATATCCGACAGGCATGCAGGACAGGAAAAGCTGAAGTAGCTTGTGTTTTTGTGGTAGACGCAAGCGGTTCCATGGGTGCAGAAGAGCGAATGGAAAGTGCCAAAGGTGCCATATTTTCTCTTCTTGAAGATGCCTACATCAACCGCGACAGGATAGGACTTGTGGCTTTCCGTGGCAACAGTGCAGAAGTTCTCCTACCCCTTTCAAGAAGTCCCGAACTTGCCTATAAAAGACTCTCAGATTTGCCCACAGGAGGACAAACACCTCTGGCATCCGGCATGCTCAAGGCCCTTGAAGTCCTTCAGAAGGAGAGAACAAAGAAGAAAGAAATCCTTCCCATGATGATGCTGATCTCCGACGGCCGGGCGAACATCGGATCCGGCTCCATTAGGGAAGAGATCAGAAAGGTTTCCGGTGCCATCGCAAAAGCTGGTATCAGAACAGTGGTTATTGACACAGAAGCAGTCTCCTCCCGCCACCTACTCTCGCTCGGCTACTGCAGGGAGATAGCAGAGATCAGCGGCGGCAGCTATTGTGCACTCAGCGACTTGTCGGCAGAGACAATAGAATCCATTGCCCGACAGGAAAAAGCTATGTTTGTGGGTTCGTGATATAGATGATAACTCTGTAATATATTTCATTTTATTTCAAGTCTTTCTTTTTCATCTATCGAAATGTATTGACATTGCGCCCTTCGACAACAGATTCAGTCTCATTTATGAAACGTATACTGCTGCAGCCTACGCCTTTTGAGATACAAAAGGAAAGTATTGACCAGCCGATTTCTTTGCATTCTTCATTTATCTTTTCTTCTTCCTGTCCCACTATTCTGCATGACATTTCATATCTATCACCCTTTTTATCATTTTTCAGAGGAGTCACCTGAATTTGCCGCCCATCTAATTCAATTCCACGTGAAACTAATGCATCGAATACATCTCTTGCCTTTCCTGTATCACATGTTGTCACTCTCACAAACTTTCTAATAATAGTGCCTCTTGTTTCTGCTGACATTGTATCTCACCTGAATATCGTATTTCATCTGTAGAATTGTTTAATATCGCATCTTTATTCTTGCTCATCCTGCCATAATATCTTCGATCTTCGAGCCGTCATAATTGCAACTGGTATTGATAATTCCCTGGCGTATGGGCGTGTAGTCGGAATCATCTTCTTCCTTTGTGGCTGTTGCAGAACGGTCGTAATAGCTTTCCTGTTTATTTTCCATAATAGTCATCCATTACCGGACCTAGAGTGTCGTTAAATTTGATTAAAATGTTTTGTTTACAAGTACTTTTGTTTGTAGAATGAATCTACATCATATTTAATGCTATAATATGATATAAATTACTTATTAATTAATACTTTTACATTAGTTCGTAATATTAAAATAATAAGAAGGTTTATTAGAATCATTTAGGTCAAATCTTGTTAAGATAATCTGATTGTTCTCCGACAATGTGTGCGTTCTTGCTCAGTTATCTCATGACTGCCAGATTTCACCTGTTAAAATGGCCAATCCGCTGAATTACCTCAAGTGATTGGCCATTTCTCCTATGCACTAGCATTCAGGTTGTAAATCATGGAATGGATGATTTCATCCCACAATGGTATCAATGACAACAGCAGCCGGATTTCCTTAACTTATGCCTTTGAGAATGGAAAAGATAGTCCTGCCTTTTTTCCCGGCTAGCGAAATACACAGTAATTCATTTGTATGTCAGATAAATAAAGATTATTACGAGGATGAAAAACAAAAAAGGCCATGCTAAACCGAATATTGTTGCATACTCAGGGAAAAGGGCCTCTATAGCATATGAAATGACAGATACAGCAACAAGCAGATACAAAAATCTGCGATTCAGTGGATTTGAACCTTCAATAGCAGTTTTATCACCTGTTTCCCGGATTTGCCCGTTTTGTATCAATTGCCTCAGTTCCCTGTTTGCTTCAATGACAAAGGTGCCTATGTATCCGCAGCGCTTGCAGCGATAAAGAGGGCCAAGTTTCATTCCGGCCTCATAATAGAGTTCCGTATGGCCACAGTTAGGACAGCAAAAAAGCATGTCATCTCCTGTATCACCAGATTCCTGTTTAGAGATATGAGCAAACACTTATTAGATCAGTCCTGGCATTATCTATCTTGTTATCTTTTGGAGTTCAAGGGCAATCAAAAATGCCATCATTACTAAAGAGATGGTAAATCCCGGTGACTTCTTGCCGTTTCCCTGTGGAATGGCTGGCAGGGATGCAATAGCTTCTGACTGTGCTGATCGCCATTTTTCATCGAGTATTATGATTGATATATCTGTCTTTTCATCTTTTAAGGAGACAAAGGCGATTTTATCCCCTTTTGGGGACCATTTCGGAAATGCTCCTCCTCTGATATCTGCTGTAAGGATTGCTGAGTCTGATCCGTCTGCTTTTATAACAACAACATCATATCTGCCGACATCACTCCTGCGCTCAAAAGCAATTTTTTGACCATCCGGTGACCATGAAGGATAAAAATAAATGCTCGCATTGGGAAGGATCAACTTCGTTTTATTGGTACCATCAGTATCCATTGTCCAGACCGTGGTAAAGAAACCCTCAAACGAAGAAAGATTTGTTCTGTCTATGGTATTCCTTGATGCATATACTATTTTACTTCCGTCAGGGGAAAAAGCTATTCCCATTGCATATTCATCTTCAGGTGTTGATGTAAGCTGCTTTTTTCCCGAACCATCGGAATCCATTATCCATATATCGTAATTTCCCGAATCTTTTGAAACATAGATAATGCTGTTTCCTTCAGGCTGCCACAAAAACCTGGTATTCCCTCCACTGAGGATGGTAAGCAATGATTTATTGGTGCCGTCCGAATCAATCAGCCAGAGTTTTTGTGTATCGCCCCCATCTTCCACAATAAACAATTTTGATTCATTGACCCACTGAAGGGAAGTGATCTTACTTTTACCATCGGAGCTGCCCGAATAAACTTTTTTGAATATCACGCTATAGATTGCAGAAAGATAATCAGTCGAGAACACCGGCTTATCGAAATCCCTGTCAATCCTCTTTCTTTCTTCTGTATTGAGATCATAGGTCCAGGAACCTGGCATTATCCAGTATTTGATTGAGGAATAGAATATCTTCGAACCATCCGAAGACCATGGATAATCAAATCCGAATCCTGTCAGACCTGAAGTAATCTGTGTCTTATTGTTTCCATCACTGTCCATTATCCAGATATTTGCCTGATGCCAGCCAGGCGATGAGACATAAACGAGCTTCTCCCCATCCGGTGACCATTGTGGTGCAAGAAAAATTGATTCAATGTCATCTGTCAGCTGCACAATCTCATGCGCTGTGACTGGTGCCAGTGTGAACAGGCAGGTAAAAATAAAGAGGAAAGCAATTGTTTTCATGGTAATCCCGGCTCATTTTCTCTTTCGAAGCACAAAAGCAATCAAAAATGCCATCACTACTAAAGATGCTGGAAATCCGGGTGACTTCTTGCCGTTTCCCTGAGAGATGGCAGGTACAGATGCCATTGTTTTTGTAGGTGCAGATTTCCATTCATCATCAAGTGTAATAACTGAAACAAACATATTCTTACCTTTAACGGAAGTAAACGCTATTTTGTCTCCTTCAGGAGACCATTGAGGAAACATATCACTTGTATCATTTCCCGTCAAGACCGTGAGATTAGAGCCGTCTGAACTCACCACAACAATATCCACTTGATCTCCGGCAATATTCCTGCTTTCAAAAGCTATTTTAGTACCGTCTGGGGACCATGAAGGACGATCAATATACCTTTTTTCATCTACATGAATCAATTGTTTTTTATTACTACCATCAGCATCCATTATCCAAATAGCGGGTATAAAATCTTCAATATCCGAAATATTATCTAAGGTATTCCTTGAAGAATATACTACTTTGCCTCCATCAGGAGAAAATCCCATTGCATATTCATTTGAGGGTGCAGAAGTTAATTGTGTCTTCCCTGAACCATCGGGGTTCATTATCCATATATCGTAATTGCCCGATTCGTTTGAAGTGTAAAGTATCCTGTTTCCATTAGGTTGCCATGAAATAACGGTGTTTTCACCACTTAAAGAAGAAAGAAATGTTTTGCTAGTATCATCTGGATCGACCAGCCACAGTTTTAGCAAACTGCTACTACCATCTACAATAAATAATTTCGAGCCATTATATACCCACTGAGCACCCTTTGTTTTTTCCATATCAATTACTTTTGTTTTTTTAGAAGTGCAGGTATCATACAGCCAAACATCTGAGGCATACCAATATTCAGGTGATGAATTAAATAGAGAGAAATAGATTATCTTTGTGCCATCAGGAGACCAAGGATCAGCTCCAGTTATAGCTGATGAGGAAATCTGCTGCTTATTGCTTCCGTTACTGTTCATTATCCATAGTCCCAACTGATTTGAGTCGTTAAATGAAATGTACACAAGCTTTTCGCCATTTGGAGACCATTGTGCGAAGTAATTTGATGAGGAGTCATCTGTCAACTGCACAATCTCGTTTGCAGACACAGATATAGACATAGACACCAAAAATAAGCAGATATAAATTGAAAGAAGAAACTTTAATTTCATAGTTTGCTCCTATTTTTGTATCATCATAAGGAACAAGCACAATACCCGTTTTCTTTAGCCGCCGTTACAATTTCTGTCAGAATAGGAACATTGAGTTCACCTTCAGGAGTAACCAGATGAACAACCGGATGAGCATAACACTCAACATCTACTTTTACAAATGCTCTACACTCCCGATAAACATTGTCAAAAGTATTTAATCCAGATGCTTCACGTGTATTTGTTTCTTGAACTTGTTGAAGTATATTATCAGCCGGTGCTCCCGGGTAGGTAAGATTATTCCAATAAACCCCAACAGTTACAATCATTTTACACGCAGGACCGTAAGTAACAGGAGAAAAATTATAACTCCCTGCAGCTATTGATTGGCAGGCACCTACATACCAGTCAATATCAATAGAGTAAGTTCCATTCGGTCTTTTGTGTAGAGTTGCATTTTTAATCTTAACGTAAACATTTCCACTACTACTCATGTAAGAATTCGAACAACTGCTAATCAATTCATCAACATTCCAAGTCCAAGATTTAGACACTAATACACCATTTTTCTCTGCTTCTACTTTTAGTTCATGGATTCCGGCCACCGCATTAGCAGTATAGGACATCTGAGTATTTGCTGGCAGATTCATGGCTGCTTGAACTAAAACACCATCAAGTTTCCACCTCACAATAGGATTATCCATATTTACACTTGCTTTAAATGTTCTTGATTCGCCAGCACGATTCGAAACCGGCGACATCGGGCTAATCAATGTAATCAGCATGCCTCCACCACCCATAATCACACCTCCAGATATCCTTCTCTGATAAGATATTGCGGTAGAATCCAGCCGTTGCAAAAAGTCATATTATCTTTCTGACTGAGCATAGGAAGGTTTCGGTTATTCCACAAAATATCACAATCCGGCGTCCAGAATTTATTGTTATATACTTCATAAAGGCAACCTTCATCTGCTAGAGGGGTACCGACAGGTTCTTCCTTAATCCTTCTGAATATTTCCAAAGGATCACTTTTCACAAGCATATTTGAATGCTGGTCTTCACAAGATAAGGTTGAAGATTCCAGATAGCAGGAAGGCTGGTAACAAATCACAGGGGATTTCTCTGGTTTGTGCAGTAATTTTAAATTTCTATCCAGGCAGGAACCAACAATTGCTAACTCGTATCGCTCTGTCCTGTACTCATCCATAAATTTGACATAATCGTAACCATACCATTTCAGGTTAGGGTAAATATCCCAGAACTCAGCCGGAAACGCGCCTACTGCTACTACTCTGGCATCACTTTTTGGGAGCAACATCTTGGGGTTGACGGTATCGGATACAAAATCTTCCGGATGGTGAAGATTGAAAGATGTATCAACACAGGGAGACTCAATTTTAGAAGGAACTTTTGTGATAACTCTCTGGACATTTCTCGCATAAATAAGATCCCAGATTGATAAAAAGGAGGAACTTATACCTAAGACATAATTTTTCCAGTTATCTTTCACTTCATTGGAAATTACTTCATTGATTTTTTGGAACAGATCTATATATGCAGCGCCAATCGGACCATGTGGAAGTGTCACTTCAAGGATATATTTGTCATATCCTTTGGGAAGCCATAGCTCAAGCATTTTTTTACTTTTCGCCGCTTCTAAAGGGAGAGTGTACTGGTAGCAATTATGTTGTAGAAAAGTTCCAACATCATATTGTCCTTTCATTGTTTGCAGGCAGGCAACTCTCAGACCCTTTGACCTGAAATATTTCTCAAGTAGTAGTGCCGTTGTAGTTTTTCCCTGATTACAGGGAGATGCGAGGACGTATATTTGCTTTCTTTTTTCATTCATAGTACCGCTCTTAAAAACTTGTTTCAACCAAACGTAAAAAGTAGTGCAACATACTTAAAATTAATGATAATATATGCTATTATTTTTGGGAAGGAGGAAGAAATCAATTTCATTCAAAATCCAGAATAATATTCTATCGCATTGAGTCTGAGACTGACAGAAATTATCGTTTTCACCACCTTGGGCGGGGTTATCATCAAAAGCCTAAGAACCGTGATGATACAAATTACAGAATGAATTAAACATGCTTTCAGATAAATTTGAACGATGACCTGTTAACCAGATATCACCGACAACAAAAAAATATAACTGGTAGCTGTCAGAGATGTAAAAATTAGCATTATATCACACCGTAGCCTTCCTGAACACATACACACTCACTGCAAGCACAATGGCCGCACCTGCTATCAGTCCCAAGAAAGTATCGGCTGGGAAAACACCTGCCTGCAGCTCCCGGATGCCGTCAATGGCATAACTCACAGGGTTGAGCCTTGCAATAGATGCAAGCCAGCCCGGCATCTGGTCGTATGGCATCAGCGCACTGCTTGTAAAGAACAGTGGCATAGAAACCATTGAGTTGAATGCAGCATAGGAGTCATGGTCCTCGAGGACAAGGGCAACAGCGGTCATTGCTGATGAGAGCAGAACTCCAAAGATCATAAGGATCAGATATGTCTGGATAAGGAGCAATGGATCAAGGAAATGTGCCCCAAGAATCAAGGCAATGATCAGAATAACCGTTGATTGAAGCAGGCCCCTCAAGGCTATGAAAAAGATCTTTCCAAACAAAATTGTCTCGCGTGGGGCAGGCATAGCAAGAAACTTGGGCAGAAAACCCAGCACCTTATCGAACATCAGAAGAGCTCCTCCCTGGAGAGAAGCACCAAGCATTGTAAGCACAAGGATACCCGGCGTTATAAAATCAAGGTAATTGTCAGTGAAACGAATCGGAAGGGCAAGACCCACAAATATAAGCCATGCTGCAGGCATTACTAGGGAAGAAATTACATTAATCCGGCCACGTATCCATCGTCTGAAGTCTCTTTCAAGATAATAAAAACTATGGATCATCCCCTCCTCCTGAGCATTGTCCTGAACCGGCGATAGTCAAATGGTCCACTTTCTTCTGATTCGGATATCAGAGAAAGAAAAACATCATCCAGTGTTGGTTGCCTTATTGAAAATGACTTTACTTTCATTCCTGAATCAGAGAGGGCACGGGCAAGTTCAAAACCCATTTCTTCACCGGCAGTTGTTTCAAATCTCAGCTCATCCTCATTCTGACCAATGAACTTAACCCCTTCAATGATATTACCCCTGTATTTCCCCTCTGCTCTGATTACAATAATATCATTGTAGCAACGGGCTTTAAGAGCTTCAGGAGAATCATTAGCAACTACAACACCATGGTCAATGATTGCTACCCTGTCACAGGCATAATCAGCCTCATCCATATAATGTGTTGTTACAAATACTGTCATCCCATTATCTTTAAGATTAATTATATGCTCCCATATCTTTTTTCGGCCAGATACGTCAAGTCCTATGGTTGGCTCGTCCAGAAACAGAACTTCAGGATCATGAACAAGAGCCTGTGCAAGTTCAAGCCTTCTGCGCATACCACCTGAGTAATCCCTAGCAAGATCATCAGCACGCTCTCCAAGTTCCATTTTTTCAAGGACTTCATCAGCTATATCACGCGGTCTTTTTACACCATACAGCTTTGCAAAAAAGATTACGTTTTCCCGTCCGGTCAGCTTAGGGTCAACAGCCATGTCCTGTGGAACATAACTTATCTTCTCTCTTACCAGTTGAGGTTCTTTGATGATAGAGTGACCACATATAGCTGCATCACCTGAAGTTGGGTTAAGTATTGTAGTAAGCATCCTGACAGTTGTAGTCTTTCCTGAGCCATTTGGTCCGAGTAACCCAAATATCTCATTATCAACAGAAAGATCCATCTCAGCAACGGCTTTCAAATTGCCAAAACTTTTTGTAAGCTTCATTGTCTCGATTGCACACATATATAATCTCTATGATTGTATATTTCTATCTTTATTTCTACGGATTTCCTTTATAGTCAGAATATCAATGCTTCCACCCTGAATAGAGCCTTCCGTTCCATCTAACCTATCTTCAAGCCATCCTTCTGCCTGAAGGTATGCTTCTCTTAACCCTTCCGCAACTTCAGGGTCTGGATTCCATAAACCACGGCTTTGTGCTTCGAGAAGTCTTCTTCCTATTTCCTCAAATGCATATGGATTCTCTTTTTCAAAGAACTCACGGTTATCAGAATTCAGAATGAAGGTTCTTGTTATTTCATCGAATATTCTGTCATCAACTTCACCTGTAGAGGCTTCCCATCCATATACTGTACCTACCCTTTTTGCAATATCACCTGCTCCCTTGTATCCATGCCTTTTCATTCCTTCTATCCAGACAGGATTAAGGAGCTTCGTGGTGACGACTCTACGTAATTCAGCTGCGAGGGTGCGTACCTCTACTTTAGAGGGTGTTCTTGTGTCACCGTAATAAGCCTCGACCTTTTTTCCTGAAAGTGTGCGGGCTGCTGCTGTCATCCCGCCATGTGTACCAAAATAGCAACAACAGCCACAAAGGTCATATTCATCAGTGGCAGTTTTGTTGAAAGTCATATCGACACGAGAAAGCAAGCCTGAAAATCCAGCCCGATTCTCTGTGCCTGTATCACCATCACCATATGAATAACTATTCCATTCAAGGAATACATCAGCAATGTCTTTTTCTTCTTTCCACGCGGATGCATAGACAGCAAGATTGACCCCGTTCCCATAAGTTCCGGGACGGCATGAGAATATCCTTCTCGCCGTTCCGATCTCTCTTGTATGCATGCGTATTGGATTCATTTCATCAGTTTCCTCAAGAACAGAGACTGCAGCTATAGCTCTGTCAAGCATTTCTATTGCACAGAAGAAACTATCACGGAGTATTCCGCTTACCCTAACAGTAACATCAACGCGTGGTCTTCCTAATTCCTCTATTGGAATTACTTTGAAAGAAGACAATTTACCTCCTTTCCATATGGGCTCCACACCTATAAGCATCAGCATCTGGGCGAATTGCTCGCCATCTGCCCACATCAGGTCCGAAGCCATCCAGTACATTGCCACAGATTCCGGATATTTCCCATGTTCTTTCAGATATGTATCCAAAAGAGCATTGGCAAGACGGCAACCTACCAGCCATGCAGCCCTGGTAGGCACAGTTGCAGGGTCAAGGGAATAGAAGTTCCTTCCAGTTGGAAGAATATCAGGTCTTCCACGAGTTATAAGTCCTGAAGGACCCGGTTCAATGAAACCCCCTGAAAAACCTTGAAGAAGGCTTGCAATCTCTTCTGAGTTCTCTATTCCGGAATTAAGTGTAATTATAACAGATGTGACTTCTTCCAACAATTCTTCAGTCCCGGGTAATGGGCGACGACCGCATATCTTGATAACTGCATCTTCCCAATTATTCCCGGCAAGGATTTCACGTATGAAAGCAAGTTCTGCCTGTTCGCGCTGTCTTAGAGAGATTGTATCTTCGAAAGTTGTGTCCTTTCCAAAGAGAGCATTACTAACAGCATTATCAAATCTTGCTGCACTGTGAATGAATAGCAGACGGTCATCACCTTCTGGCTGCTCCCCGAATATATGCATACCGTTGGGTATTCTGGTACTTTCTATCCGTGTCAGTGCTCTGTGTACAGATTCGACGAATTGCTGGAATTCTATTTTTTTGTCTTTAAGGTCTGTGAGGTCAGTATCATCTGCTATTCCAGCATCCTGTACACAATCTATGATGAGGTGTTCAAGATTGTGAGTGCGAGCAGGATCGCTGTCTTTTGCACGTATATATTCTTCCAGCAGGTTATCCAGTTCCTTAAGGTCGCCATATAATCCCGATGCCTGCATTACTGTCTGCATATGATCCACAAGAGTGGAAGCTGCTCTTCTTTTTGCTACAGTTCCTTCTGGAGGGTTATCAGAGTTATAGATGTAAAGATGCGGAATTGTTCCTATAGCAATGTCAGGAAAACAACATTCTGAGGGTGCAGCTGATTTTCCTGGCAGGAATTCCAGATTCCCATGTGTTCCCACATGCACTATGACATCTGCACCAAATACTCTTTCTAGCCAGCGGTAAGTTGCAATATACTGATGAGTTGGAGGGATCTGCGGATCATGGAGGATCTTACATACCTGGCCGTCACAACGTGATCCGGCACAACCGCGCTTGGGTTGCACACAGACCACTGCATTCCCATAAAGGACTCCTGTAACAACTATTCTGCCTTCATATACCATTGCTGCTGGCACACCATCAATCTTCTCTCCGGGTGGTTTTCCCCATGTACTTTCCATAGAAGCCTGAACTGAAGAATCAAGTTCTCTGAACCATTCAAGATAGTCGTCTTTGCTTATAAGGGCAAGAGCACCTCCCGATCTTACTATGGATCCTACGGACGTCCATCTGAAATCACTTATTGCACGGCGTTCCATAATCCTTTCAATAAGCTCCTTGCCACTGGCAGGAGGATCTATAGAATATCCTTCGTTCTTCATCGCGTTCATTATGCGTGCTGTGCTTTCAAGAGTATCAAGATGAGCACCAGCTCCCACTGTCGCTTCCACAGAAGAGCATGGTTTGTTATGTAAGATAAATGCCACTTTTCTTTCAGCGGGACTCTTTGACTTAAGGCGCAGCCATGCCTGAGTACGTCTTGCAATGCGCTCGATTCTTTCTGTGATCGGCTCATGAATTCCTATTTCTCCGTTATCATTTTCTTCACTTCCCACAGGAAGCATTTCTATCATACCCTGCATCTCAGGGAGAGCAATGCTCCAGCCGATTTCCACAGAAGATGGACCTAAGCAGGAATCAAGCCACTGTTGCTTGCTTCTATGGTAAAGCAGCAGTGGATGGAGGATAGGCGCATTGAGATCATTGAGTTTGTCATTCTCCGGTGTTTTAAATATTGGTTGCAGGTTAAGGATCACTCCTGCTTCCCCTGCTAACCATTCTTTTGTTACCTGCAATCCCGGCCTTGCACCCAGTTCATTATCACCATGCGACAGACAGAATATGGCAGTGACATCAGCGAACTCTTCTATACGCCTGATGAGAGCATCTACTACCTTCAGATCTCCGTTGGCCCAGTAAGTGCGGGAAAATACTATTCCTACTAAATTACTATGTCTGCGTGGACGCCAGCTACGATACGATATATGATCAGTAAAAGGTTCATCATGGTCTGGATGATAGATTCCCTGCCAGGGAAGAAGTACGGGAGGTTCAGGATATTCATTTTTTCCCTCTGTAATGGATATGAGGTAGCGGACCATCCTTCTGAAATTTTCTTTTCCTCCGTTGATCATATATGCTGAGATAATTGCCACGATTTTAACAGGAACATTTGAGAGTTCCCAGAAGTTCTGGTTGTAGCCAAAGGAAATTAGCGGAATGTCCTTCCTGAGTTGTGGTATTATTTCATCCCATACCGCTTCCATTGATGGATGCAGCAGGATGATGTCTGCGTCATTTTGCTCTTCAAGGAACCTTGCCTGTACATCAGGATTTCTAATTTCATGGGTTGCAGTAACGGAAAGAGTGATACCTTCAAGTTCTGCCGCTTCTTTAAAAAGCGGACAATCAGATCCCCATACGGCAGCTACGATCTTCATACTATACCCCCGTTATTGGACGGAGTGGTGTGATAATAAGTCCTGCTTCAGGATCCTGAATTATCTTAGTTTCCACTCCATACACTTCTCTGATACGTTCTTTTGTTACCAAGTCTGCAGGATTCCCTATTGCAACAAGATTACCATCCTTTAACATCATCAGCTTATCAGCATACCTTGCAGCAATATTCAGATCGTGGATAGCCATTATAACTGTAATCTCTTTTTCTCTGGAAAGTTTATGGATGATGGAAACAGCTTCAAGCTGATGACGGATATCCAGATTATTAGTGGGTTCGTCAAGCAGCAATACCTGTGGATTCTGTGCTACCGCGCGGGCTATCAACACTTTCTGTTGCTGACCTCCGGAAAGTTCATTATATTGTCTCTCTGCAATTTCCTGAATTTCCAGAAGCTGGATTGCCTCTTCCACCATGACAAAATCTTCTTCGCCTGCCTGCCATCCCATATGGGGATTCCTGCCCATCATCACAACATCAAAAACTGTTGTGGAGATGATTTTTGACCCTGTCTGAGGAACATAGCCGATAATTTTTGCTATTTCTTTTCTGTGCATATCACGGATATTCTTCCCATCAATGAATACTGATCCCTCTGGCTCAAGAATTCGATCTATACAGCGTATAAGAGTGGTCTTTCCTGAACCGTTGGGTCCAACGAGACAAAGAACGGTACCATTTGCTGACTGAAATGTCACGTCCTTTAGAACCGGATATTTGCGGTATGCAAATCTGAGAGAATCAACATTTACTTTTACCAATAATCATTCCTCCTTCTTAGAAAGAGGTATATAAAGAATGGAACACCAAGAAATGATGTCATTATACCCACAGGCAGTACCTGGGGTGCCATGATGGTTCTGGCTATGCTGTCTGCACCAAGCAACAGCATGGAACCTACCACTGCTGTTCCCGGCAAAAGGAATCGATGGTCTGAGCCTATGATCATCCTGGTGATGTGAGGAGCCACAAGTCCGATGAAACCTATGGTGCCGGTATAACAGATAACAGTGGCTGTAATAAGTGATGCACCCGCCATACCTGTAATGCGAACCCCCTCAACATGAACTCCCAGACTTTTGGCCGTTTCATCTCCTGCAGAGAGGGTGTTAAAGCTTTTTGCCAGGTACATAAAGAGCGGGAATGTGACAAAAAAAACTACTGTTGCCACAGTGACAGTATGCCATGTGGAACTTCCGAGACTTCCAAGCATCCAGAATACCACCGCATGAACATCCTCAGATGCTCCTACGTATTGAAGAAAACTGGTAAGTGCCGAAAACAGGTACATTATAGCAATACCTGCCATAATCATTGTCTCTGGACTTATTCCTTTGTACCTGGCAAGACCGTATACAGCAGCGGAGGCAATCATGGCAAAAAGAAAGGCGTTGCCTACTACCAGAGAGCCACTGCTTACAAAACCTGCTCCGAGTACAATGGCAAGAGATGCACCGAAACTTGCTGCAGAAGCTATACCCAGCGTAAATGGACTTGCCAGAGGATTTCTGAGAATTCCCTGCATTACTGCACCTGCAAGTCCGAGAGCTGCACCTGCAAGGATGGCCATGAGAACCCTTGGAAGACGGTAATTCCAGATAATAGTAGTAAACTCTGAATCATATGCGGGTCCTGCAATTATTGTCTTGTAGACATCATGAAGACCGATATTGTAAGAACCGAGGGTTACAGCAATACCTGCAAGCAGAAAAAGAAGGCAGAACAGCACAATTATGAAGGTCAGCCTTTGAGCTGTTCTCCGAATATACCCTTCACGAATCGATTTTGTTTTCATCAGTCTTTACCGTCCGGATAGTAAAATGTTCCAGAATCCCAGATTTCTTTGCTGGTATGAGTGAAGTTGGCAAGATATTCATGATGCAGAGCCGTTGTGTTTATGTCTGAGAACCTGTCCGGATACAACCATGAAGCTATCTGTATCAGAGCTACAGGAGACGATGAACCGAAAGCAAACTCTGGGGTGAGCACATAAACTTTTTTGTTCTTTACCGCTGAAATAGTGTTAAATCCGGGCATGCTGATCAGGTTATCATGTAATGCAATGACCTCGCTTCGCTCATCGGTTGTATAACCTCCTTTTGATGACCAGATAAAAATTGCTTCTGGATTCTGCCTGATTACCCATTCATTCTCCACATCTGCATAATCTTTGATATATCCTCTGGCTACGTTCACTCCCCCTGCTGCAGTACACAGATCATCCAATCCTGTTCCTTCTCCGTAAGCCCTTCTTCCAAAGGATTTTCCACTTCCTGATTCTGCATAGAAACGCACGCGTTTATCTTCCGGGATATCTGCTATGCGTTCACTTACAAGGTTGAAGTATTTATCATACCAGGTTAGGTATCTGCCTGTATTTTCTTCTTCATTCAGCAGATGACCGATGGATTCTATTTCAGTGCGATAGTTATTTGCTTTGTAAAACTCCATGCGCAATACAGGCATGCTGGAAGGAAGGTGTTTTTCAAGCTTTGCAGGATCCGGCCAGTTAATATAGCTTATGATCAGGTCAGGTTTTAATGCCATAATAGCTTCTATGTTAGGCTCTGAAAATTTTCCAACGCTGGGAAGAGCACTTACCTGTGGGTACTGGAGAGTTTTCTCTTTAACGGATTCGGCAACTCCGACTATCAGCCTGTCTGCACCGATGATGGTCATTGCATCAGCAGCGTTGGTGTTCAGGATAACCACACGTTCTACAGGAGTATAAAAAACGAATTTTTTTCCTGTGGAATCAGTTATACTGCGTGGATATTCGGGATACAGTGATGCAGCCTCGCGTAGCTCTTCAAGAGATGGAGTGCTCTGACCCTTATTTTGCAGATAGGAAAGGATACCCTGTGATAAAAGATAACGTGCTTCACTTTCATTATCTTCAAAGGCAAAAGCTTGGCCTGTAGTAAGCAGTGACATGAATAGAAGACAGAGAATCAAATAAACAGCTCTCATCGATATTGCCTCCTCAAAAGTGCAATACAAATACAAGCAAAGCAGCCTGAAACAATTCCAAATCCAGGTGCTTTATTGTTATCTATAATTGTTTCGGCCTCTTCGGCACGAAGGTCTGTCCATGTACCTGTTATCCTGGGTGTGCCTGTACCTTTAAGTGAATACACAATCTCTTCTTCTCCGATAACAGCAAAATGAACTTTGTTTGCTTCTGCAAGTGTCTGATCTGCGGGATGCTCAGTGACCATAAATTCATATCCTTGAGGGATTACCTCAGTTACCCCACCAATAGTGTTTTGGGGAAATTCCAGTCTGACAGTTATAACACCCTCCACATCTGCCGATGTGATTGTCCGTTCCACATGAGCAGCTGCTGGGCCGACAAAAAATGCAGCTACCATTAATGCCACAATCAGCCAGTGAATTTTTAGCATGGTGAAATAGCAGAGGTTATACTATTTATTCTTTTCTTAGCAAATAGTTATACAAATAAAAATATAATTCATAACATGTTATTATTAAAATTATTAATGCTATTTACAGATAACACAATATCACAATCAATAATTATTAGATGTTTAAAAATAAATTACAAAAAGTGAATTGTAAACTTAATTAATATGATAAACTATTATAAAAATATGACATCGTAATAAATATATAGAATTATGTGTTACTGTACATGAAAGTCAGAGGACACTGAACCTTTGATTGGAGGTAAACGATATGAAAAATAAATTCAGCAACAATGAAGATGCAGTGTCACCTGTCATCGGTGTAATGCTGATGATAGTTGTTACGGTGATATTGGCTGCCGCAGTTTCAGGATATGCTGGCGGCTTAACCGGTAACATGCAGAAAGCTCCGCAACTGGTAATGGATGTATCGATTTCGAATACAGGACATTGGATAGGTAGTCAGATTCAATTTGACGTGTTAGGTGTAAGTGAACCTATCCCGACAAAAGACCTGAAGATTGTTACTTCATGGACTAATGCAACGGGGGCACTCAAAGGAAATACAACAACAGGATGGGATGGAACTACTTACAATACAAATTACTACAATTACCAATATCAGGCACCAACTGGATATGGGAAAGGTGTTAAATCTGATCAACAGCGTACATCAGGTGGCTATTCTCCTGCACAGTTCTTCGGAAATTACACACTCATTCCCGGCACATCCATGAAAAACTCTCCAGACTCAATGTATCAAAATTTTGAATATAGCTCAGACCGTGGTATTGACGCTATTGAAGCTATCCTAGGTGTGGGATGGCAGGAGTTGCGTACTGGAGATATCGTGAATGTGAAAGTAATACATCTTCCCAGTGGTAAAGTAATCTTTGAGAAGAACGTGGGGGTGCAGTAATGAGATTTTTCAGGAATGATGAAAATGCAGTTTCGCCTGTTATAGGCGTCATGCTGATGCTGGTGGTAACTGTTATCCTTGCTGCGGCAGTTTCAGGTTTCTCAGGAGGTCTTGTAGGGGATACCAGTAAACCATCACAGATGGCAATAAAAGCAGATTTTAGCCAGTCCAAGGGTCTGACCATTACTCACATGGGTGGCGATACTATCAACACCATGGAAACGGCAATCATTGTAAACCCCACCCGTGATTTCGGAAGCTATGACCAGATGAAATGGGATGCAAACACATCTGTAGTAAGAATCAATAAAGGAACTCAAAGCAGGGTATGGTACAGTCCGAACTCATATTCAAGTCAGCTTGCAAGAACCTTCCAGCCTGGAGAAACTGCATATGTGGCTGCGTCAGATCTTTACGAAGTTCAGCCTGAAACATACGTAAGAGGCTCCTCCCCAGAGGAAGATGCACTTCATCCGAACTATGGTTTTATGACCACAACCGCAGTTGGTCAGAGGTTTGTTCTATCACTTGTTGACAGCGATGGCAAGACTATTGCAAAGACAGAGGTGGTGATTCGGCCATAATGGCCTGATATATCCTTTTTATTCTTTTCTTTTTTTTTGATAAAATACTAACATATGTTGCTAACATGATATCATTATCTTTTTATAGACCTAAAGTTTACAGATAACACACATGAGTGCATTGCTTGAAGACATAAAGACCTTTGCTAACAGGATTCTTGCCCCTCCCGGAAGAGCGAAACATACTGCCATTTATGAGCCGGAAGAAGAAGGCGATCTTGTTACGTTTGAGGCTCCTGAGGAGTATGAAGAGATAGAACGGTACTGGGTGGACGAACCATATGCTTTTATTTGCATTTTACTGCACCGCGAAAAAAGAGATTATGTGTATCATGTAGTGGAGCCTAAGCTTAACAAGTTTGAGAAGGCACTGCTTGAACAGTTGTTCATGGAACTCGGGGACGTGATAAGTCTCAAAGGAGTGGAAGATATAGACAGGCTTACAGATGCCAGGAAAACAGAACTGCTCCGAGAACAGGTAGATCGTCTGATTTCGGAATATTCCACGTTACGTCCACGTTCTTTTGAAAAAATTTTTTATTACATCAAACGCGACTTTATTGAGTTCGGCCAGGTAAGTGCCATAATGCGTGACAGTCACATAGAAGACTTGTGGTGTAACGGGGTGGGTATTCCTGTATTTGTCCACCACGTTGCCTATAGTAACGTTATTACCAATATAATATTTCATACCGATGAAGAACTTAATGCCTATGTAATGCGTGTTGCACAAAACAGCGGCAGGCATCTTTCCAAAGCAACTCCTATCCTTGATACGGTCATGAGGGACGGTTCCCGTATCAATATAACATATGGAAGTGAAGTAAGTCCCAAAGGCAGCTCATTCAGTATAAGGAGACAGAAAAAAGTTCCTATCACACCCCTTGACCTTATAGCATGGAGGACGTTCACCTCAGAAATGATGGCATATTTCTGGCTATGTATGGAAAACGGCAAAAACATATTATTCTGCGGAGGCACTGCTTCAGGAAAAACATCTTCTCTAAATGCTATCTGCATGTTCATTCCCATGGATATAAGAATTGTTACCCTCGAGGATACCCGGGAGATACAGCTCCCGCACCAGAACTGGATACCCACTGTTACAAGAGATGGTATTGGCGCAAATGAAGTAGGTGCAGTCGACCTTAACGACCTGCTTAAAGCCGCATTGAGACAACGTCCTGAGTACCTCCTTGTAGGTGAAGTGCGTAGTAAAGAAGCCCAGATACTTTTCCAGGCAATGAACGCAGGCCATGCCACATGTTCCACATTTCATGCAGGCACACCAAGAGAAGTGATCAACCGTTTTACAAATCCGCCTATTAATGTGCCCCTTGCTATGTTCACTGCTCTTAATATAATATCCATGCAGTCAAGCTCATACGTAAATGGGGTTCAGAGACGCAGAACATCAGTGGTTACTGAAGTAACAAGCAATTCAGACAGAGTAGATCTAAAAGAGGTGTTCGTATGGAAGCCCATCACCGATGAATTCGAGAAAAAAGAATCACATATACTGGAGCAGATTAAAGCACGTCATGGATGGAGCACTGAACAGCTCAAAAAAAATCTGCAGCTAAAACAGCTTCTCCTTGACAAAATGCTGGAACACGGTATACGTGACTATAATGATGTTGTCAGCTGGCTTGATGCCTTCCGAAAGAATCCGGATAAAGTAATCAGCCTTCTCACTTCTGGACAGCCAAATCAAAAAGATCAAAAGTGAACACGAATGGACCTCAAGCTAAATACAAAATTCATCCGGCAGTATTTCAAGAAAAATCCGGAAAAGTACGCTGAACTACGGAAGAGCCTTCGTGCTGCACGGATGGACATACATTATGCTGCATATATAGAGCAAGGCATCATTTATGCTGCCCAGAACTTCATATTAATGTTTGTATTATTCTATATGATGCCCACTATAATCAAAATTGAATTTTTCTCATTTTTACTTCAGTTCCAGAGAATTTTACTTTCCTATGAAGCCTTAATAACAGTACCTGTCGTATCATCTGTTTTTGTCTATTATCTTCATCTGTCCACTCCGATATTCAAGGCATCTGCCCGTAAGACTAGGATAGATATGGTGCTTCCTCATGCTGCAGCTTTCTGTTATGGTATGAGCAAAGGTGGTGCCACCATGTATGAAACTGTAATGGAACTGGCCAGAAATCCACATATTTACGGTGAAGTCGCCACTGAATGTCTGTATATCGTAAGGGATGTTGAGCTGCTGGGTGCTGATCTTGTAAAAGCGATACGTAATGTTGCAGAAATAACCCCATCTCCCACATTCAGGGATTTTCTTGAAAACATGATCCCTATGGTGGAAGGTGGCAGTCACGTTGACAAGTATTTTGAAGTGAAGATGAATCAATACTTTGAGCATGCAAGAAAAGCACAGATAATGTTCATCAAAACACTTGAAATGATTTCTGAAGTATATGTTGTGGCTTTTGTAGCAGTTCCCATTTTCCTTCTGATAACCTTAGTAACCATAGGTCTGCTTAATGTTGGTCAGACCGGATATATGTTCCAGGCTCTCTACCTGGGACTACCTCTTGGCTCAATTGCTCTGATTATACTGTTGGATGCCATTTCTCCCAAGGAAGAACTCGGATTAAAGTATATGGATAAAGTAATTCTCACAAGATCCATATCTATTGAAGAAGAAGAGATTGAAGAGTCAGAGTACAAGAAAAAAATGAGCAAGCTGGAAATGAACAGATATAAGAAAAAAATCTATGATATACTGAAAAATCCCTTTATTCCCATCTCCAAGAAACCCATCTATGCAGCAGTTTTCAGCGTGCCTCTGATGATACTTCCTTTTATCTATTTTGACGATACTTTTTCAAAGCGGGCAGTTTTATCCATGATACTGGGAATATTGCCTGTTACGGTGGCTTTTGAATACAGGAAGAGAAGACTCAAGAAACTGGACAGTGCCATTCCTGATTTTCTGAGGAGACTGGCTGAAATAAATGAACTTGGACTTCCTCTTAAGAATGCTATAGGTCTGCTCCTGCAATCAAACATTGGTCTGCTGTCTGCAGAAATAAGAAGGGTTTGGCTGGATATGGAATGGGGTGGCGAAATGAGAGACGCTCTGGCACGATTTGAGAACAGGATAGGTACACCTGCTTTGAGGCGTGCAGTTACTCTTCTTATAAAAGCAAGTGAAGTGAGTGATGATACGAAAGATGTACTAATTATCGCCGCAGAAGATGCTGAAAATCTGAACAAGCTGCGTTCGGAAAGATCCGAAACGGGGTTCATGTATCTTGCAACAGTTTACCTGGCATTCGGGACTTTTCTGTATGTGTGTTACTCTTTTTCTAATCAGTTTCTTGTATCTATTGTGGGCATGGGGAACAATCAGGTAATGATCAATCCTGATGAAATAAAAGCTACAATGTTTGATACCTGTGGAATACTGGGTCTTTTTTCAGGTATCATTCTGGGAGTAATGGCTGAAGGCAAAGTAATGGCAGGGCTTAAACATTCACTTATTCTGCTTACACTGGCATTTGTGATGTTCCAGGTAGTGATCAAATGATTAACTATATCGTAGGATTGATCTGTACAAGAAATTCAGGTGATGCAAATGGCTTCTGAAATGGTCGGAGAGATATTGAAACTTGCTATATCTGTTACTCTGGTTGCTGTATTCTCAATAGGCGTATATGCTTATCTGCCTGAAGAAAGAGTGCCATATCTTGAGATAGAGATGAGCTGGAATGCAAATCAACAGGGATCTGTTGATATCGTACATGCAGGTGGTGATATTCTGCATACACAAGAAATAACAATACTGGTCATGGATGCAGAAAAACCTTTCCTGCCGCCGGAAAACATAAAACTTTCAGATATTATTACGGACACAAATGTATGGCGTTTTCCAAGAACAGTAACCATTGATCTCAGTGACTATTTCACAGATGTTCCTGATATAGTCACTGTGAGAGTTATACATCCACGAGCTATACTTGCAGAGGGGACGGTGTATAGCTCATGAGGAGTGATATCCGGATAAATGAGCACGCTGTTTCGACAGTGGTTTCTGCCATTCTCCTGCTTGCAGTGCTTACAACCTTCCTTGCAGCTATCAACAGCTATTACATTCCTTCCCTTATAGCTGACCATGAGATCCATCACATGCAGGATGTAAGGAACTCATTTATGGAAATAGCAGCTGCTGCATCCCCGGGATCTTCTAAAGAAAGGGTGCTTGTTCCCCTGGGAGATGGGGGAATGCCTTTCATTTCGTCATTATCTTCCAGTGGTACGTTGATAGTTTCATCGGATAAGGGGAAGATCGAAATAACTATGACAGGTGCCCGGCCTGTGGAATACCAGCAACTGGAATTCAAAGATGATACTACAATTCAAAACATCCAGTCTCTTTCCCATTTGATGCTTATAATTGAAGATTCTGATGAAGATGGTGTTTATAGTGCCACTATTGATAATACAGAAATTAAAATAGTAGTAAATTCAAATACTGTTTCTGTTGATTCTCCCGGATACAGCGGAACTGTACTACGTAACAGCCCTCAAAGTTTTTGTCTTGACCTGCTTAATCCGGCATATGGATTTGATGAAATTGTAGCTGATGCACAAAACTCTCCCCCCTTTAATTTAGAGCTTAAAGGAGCAACAAATTCCAGCTACTTTGATGCAGAATTTACCATTCTTCTGAACGATATCGACGTTAATCCCATCTCAGCACAAGGTCAGATAAGATACATATCCGGCAATAACCAGTGGATAGACCAGGATTACATATTTGAGGGCGGAGCAGTAATCCTTAAACAAGGCTCCAATTCCACGATAAGATCACAACCATTTTTCAGAATAGACGACAAGAACATAGAACTTTGTCTGTTCAACATCAATACAGATGCAAGTATAAGTGGTAATGGTGCTGTCGTTGTGAATGTGTTTGGTACTGAAGGAAAAAAGTACGAATACAGGAATGTGGAGAATACTACAATTACTGTTCATTCCCTGTATACTGAAGCATGGTATAACTATTTTTCAAAATGTGGTGGAAATCCTGAGACAGATAATGGGAAAATTACCGTCAGTTTTCCAGGAAGGAACGTTTCAATTATCACAAGTGATGTACACGTAATATTACCAAAGTAAATATGGTTACATGTATAAATATATAAATCATTAGCAAAATCGTAAACTATAATAGTTAGAAGTTTAATTTAAATACATATGAGCAAAAAATGTAATGATATTTTTCCACAAATAGACCATTGCGAACGAATCAAAATATTAAATGCTCTTGGCAGTGAGACCCGGGTGAAAATTATTCAAATAATCTGTGAGGGTAATATCCATGTGTCAGAACTGGCAAGAACAATTGGTCTTTCAGTACCTGTTACTTCAAAACATGTAAATTTACTGGAAGAAGCAGGTCTTATCAAAAGAGAGATTTATGGAAAAAGTCATGTACTGAGTATCAATAACAGGAACCTTTATGCTGCCCTTGATATTTTCGCACCGAAAAAGAAACTTAAAGTAAAAAAAGGTACAACTCTGCTGGAAGCTCTTGAACAGGTAGCAGTTGTCGAAGTTCAGAACGTGAAGGGGTATAACAATATAGTATCTACCAATGGTGAAGAAGGGTTTTTTGTATATGAGGTTGATGGGGAGTTCTCCAATAAGACCGTTCAGGAATATACTTTTGAAAAAGACGTTACTATTGCATGGAAAAAACTTGAGCCTATCACCAAACTTAAGCTTGAAGTCAATGTAAATGAAGAGAAGGATTATTGAATAAATATAAGTAATATCGTATTCAGTATATACTTGATGATGTCTGCTTCTCAGAATATACTTTTTGTGTAGCTTCAGACGAGTCCCATTAACTGTAGCAGGCTGTAGTCATACCATATAACCATAATATTATTAATCATCAGGAATAAGCCTGTAAAAGCAATTCCTTTTTTTGACAATGTCCACAATAAATTCATATTCTTTGAATTAGCATTTTTTATTGACACATAATTATAATAAACAATTAATATAAAAAGCAATTTTAAAAACAGCAAAGACCATATTCCATATGCGTCCATGAATGCAGCTAAAAATTTGTTTTCTTCAAAACCGTATTGAAGAGCATGCATTGTAGTAATGAAGTCTCCAAGGATGTAAAATAATATAATATACCTGATTTCCATTAAAAATGACGGAAAATTCCTTATGTTATGGGCGAAAGCAGATGAATTCATGAAGTAGGTATATTATAAAAATAATATATATAATTTTTTATTATATACTAACTCTTTGCTTTTTAAATACATTCGGTTAAAATAACAGCTTCCACTTCCCTCTTTGATACCGATACATGAAAATATTATTTAAGGGGTTACATGTTCTTTCAGTATTTGCAAGAAAAGCTGCATGAAAAACAGCGGAGAAAACATCAATGTATTTGTTATATATTTTAACGTGTTTACTGAATTTTTTATTTATGCTGAGCACAGCTGTATGGAATTGATGCCGTCTTATCAATCCAGCTTGTTACAAACTTGTGGCTGGTATGAAGGTGCAGGACAAAAAAGGAAAAACAAAGTTATTTAACTGACTGACTATTCCCCACCCACATCTTTAGACTAATCTTTATTTATCCAGCTTTAGAAACTCTTTTTAAGAGGGGCATGATATAGAGAGAATTAGTACTTTTTAAGGTGTTTACTTCCACAGGTATGTTGAATGTATTCCGGATATTCTCTTCTGTAAACACTGTTTCTGGTTGGCCTGTACATACAATCTCTCCGCTTTTAAGCATGCAGATACTGTCACAGTAATGTGCTGCGAGATTTAGATCGTGGATAACCGCTATCACAGTCAGTCCACTGTCAGCTGCCTCTCTTACGAGATTTAATATTTCTACCTGATGAGCAATATCCAGATGTGATGTGGGCTCATCCAGCAGGAGTATCTTTGGTGTCTGTGCCAGAGCCCTTGCAATTATGACACGCTGCAGTTCTCCGCCGCTTAGCTCAGTTACCATGCGGTCTTTGAATTCGTATGTATTTGTTTTTCTCATGGCATCTTCTGCTATCATTATGTCCTCAGGTTTTTCGCTGCCTTTTATATAGGGAGTACGCCCCATAAGCACAATGTCCCTGGCAGTAAAGTCAAAATCTATTGATACTATCTGTGACACCACTGCCACATTTTTGGCAATCTCACGGTTATCCATTTCAGTGATATTGACATTGTTGATGTATATACTTCCGGCATCAGGGATCAGGTACTTTGCAAGACTTTTGAGGAATGTTGTCTTGCCTGAACCATTTGGCCCTACAATGCCTACTATTTCTCCTTCATGAGCTCTTAGGTTTACTTTATTCAGAATCTTTCTGTTGCCATAACTTACACAGACGTCTTTGACTTCAAGCATAGATAGTCTTCCTTCTTTTTCTAAGCAGATATATGAAAAACGGAGCTCCGAACATGGCGGTGATTATCCCCACCGGCAGGTTTTCGGGGGGTATAACTATCCTGGAGATTGTATCACACATGATGAGAAATATAGAGCCTGCGATGGTGGATGTGGGAAACAGTATCCTATGGTCCGGACCTACTATGATTCGTGTGATATGGGGAATGATTAGTCCTACAAAACCGATTATGCCGCTTACTGCAACTGCGGCGCCGGTGATAAGAGAAGCAAGTAAAAGAATGTACCTTTTGACCCATTCGATATTAACTCCCAGATACTGTGCCTGTTCTTCTCCAAGGAGCATTACATTAAGATTCCATGCATGGCGGTACAGCAGAATAATACCTGCAATGATCATCACTGATGAAGTTCCCACCTTTTCCCATGAGGCATTAGCAAAACTGCCCATCATCCAGAATATGACATGGTCTCTGGATTGATTGATATATACAAGAAAAGAGGTAAAAGCACTGAGAAATGATCCTACTGCAATACCTGCAAGTAAAAGAGTGTCTATTGGAACACTACGTCCTACCCTTGAAATGTTGTAAACGAGAAAGATGGTGAGGATGGAAAATACAAACGCTGTTGTCTGAACATAAAGACCTAACAACATTGCAAGGGAAGCGCCCAGGGAGGCTCCTGAGGACATACCGATAATGTAAGGATCTGCCATTGGGTTCTTAAGAAGTCCCTGCATGGCACATCCTGCTGTACTGAGAGCTGCTCCCACAAGACCTGCGAGCACTACCCTTGGAATGCGGCTTTGTAACACGATTACTTCGTACTTTGGAGGCCATGTTTTGGTGAGGGAGAGGTAATCCCATACAGGGCTCTGACCGATGGAGGGAACAAAATGTGAGAGGGTGTTTTGTGTTCCTTCCAGGATACCCATGTAGGTTATCTTTGCTACCATCATTGCGGATATATCAGCACTTCCTACGGCTGCATTACTTACTATGACAACTGCCAGGCATGCTGTCAGTAAAAAGAGTATTGATTTGCCGTGCCTTTTGGTGTCTGTCATGTTATTCATCATAGTTTTTTGTTTATTTTATATGCAGCAACTGATACAACTATAAAAGCTGTGAGCCAGGCTGTAAAACCGGGTGCTGTGCCGGCAGATGCTGATGCATCAGCTTCTTCCTGTGCCAGACTGATATAGTGGTGTATCTCTTCAAGCCCCTGCACTATTCTGGGTCCGGGTCTTTCAATGATATTGGAATCTGAGATGACGTACACCCGCTGGTTCTTTACCGCATCTGTCATTGCAATCATGCTGTTGTTCATAACCTGTTGTTTTATGGTGTTTCCGTAAGTGCCCATACCGGAACAGATTATGATCTGCGGATTCTTATCCACAACTTCCTCCAGAGATATCTGGGGCCATTTCCTGGATTCTACTATGTTTCTGCCACCTGCAAGCTTTATGAGACTGTCCGGAAAACTGTCCTTGCCTGCTACGTACATGGGATCAAAAGATACAAGGAAAAGTACTCCGGGACGCTCTGTTTCTGGTATGCCGGCAGTCTGGCTGCCGATATTGCCGATTATTTCTTTCATGCCGGCGGTAAGCTTCAGGGCTTCTTCCTCATGTCCGGTGATAGTGCCTGCAAGTTCAATATTGTGCAGGATGTCGTCCATAGTGGCGGCGTCCAGAGTGATGACTGTAAGACCAAGCTTTTTGAGTGTGTCAAGGGTTTCGTTACCGTTTGCAGAATAGGCAAGAATCACATCAGGCTCAAGGTTCACTATGCTTTCGATGTCGATGCTTGCATAACCTCCCACCTTTGATATGCCTTCAACTTCAGGAGGATAGTTGTCATAACTGGTAACACCTACCACGGCATCTCCTGCACCGACGGCAAAAAGGATTTCGGTGTTGCTTGGTATTAAAGATACTATTCTTTCAGGTTTTTCCTTGATTGTAATATTCTTGCCATAACAGTCAGTGATCGTCACAGGAAATGCCGCCGCACAATTTACAAAAAGCAGGGCAGTTAATATAAGAATTGCAGTCAGTGATGTTTTTGACATCGGTCTTTTCTCCTCTTGTTCATATTACATGTATATTACAATAATCCCTTAAAGTATGTTTGTGTTTTAATTACATATATTTTCGGTTAAGGTTATCTTATCATTAATACTGTAACTTTTACAGTTTGTACTAAGGTTAATTACACTTTTCTTTTTAAAACATTCTCTTATACACAGGTAAATAAAAGATTCTAAAAAATTATATTAGTATAAAATGAAATAAATGTTATCAAAAAAGTTTTATTTATATAGGAAGAGGTTTTACAGTAAACAGTGAATGCTTGATACAAAAAGCGTTCCTTGTGTGGAGTAAGACTTGTACATGGGTGGCTGCAGAACCAGACACTGTCTTAAAGCCGGGATTCTGCAAAAATTGTGCGCCTCTGCCTGAGGTACTATTTACTCCACAGATATAAAAAAGCGAGGTGAAAAAGAATATGAAAATGCTTAAAGATTCAAAAGCAGTGTCGCCAGTTATCGGTGTCATGCTCATGCTCGTGGTGACCGTGATACTGGCGGCAGCAGTAAGCTCTACGAGCAGCGGACTTATGAAGACTACTGATGCAGCACCGACAGCAGTGTTTGATGTGAAGGTTGCAAAAGATGTAGAGCAAGAGATGGGAGGTTATTCGTTTAATACCTCTTACATGGTAATTAAACAGGTCACGGGAGATGCCATCGATACCAAGAACCTGAAGATAGTTACCACAAACTATAAAGCATATGGACAGCAGACCCGTGAAAAGTTGCCGAGTGATTCCCATGTATATGGTGATCCTAACGGTATCACTCAGGAAGGTAATGTTCCTTACTGGAACAACGTTGCATACGGTTACTTTGGTTCTAATCCACTAGTTGACTTTGGGAATTACACAGTAAAGCCAGGTGTTTCAATGACCGCTCAGAGCTCTCCAGCACATGAGTTGGGCGTCTGGAATGGAACAGACTATGACACAACCGCCGGTTTCGGACAGATGCAGGACATGTTCGCAGACTGGGGTAATGTATCCAAGGGAGACTTTGTCAACGTCAAGATCGTCGATCTGAAGAGTAATAAAGTTATATTCGCCAGTGATGTAGAGGTGATGTAAATGAAGTTCAAAAAATTGTTCTCATCAGAGAAAGCGGTTTCTCCCGTGATTGGTGTCATGCTGATGATAGTCGTGACGGTAATTCTGGCTGCAGCCGTCAGTTCCTATGCAGGCAGTACGAAGGTCAAGGATGCTGCTCCTCAGGCAACCTTAAAGGCAAGTGCCAGCTATGCTGATGGATATATAAGACTTGAGCATTTGGGTGGAGACATATTGGCAAAAACAAATTTGAATATAGAGATCGCCACTGACAACCCATTAACAAGCGGATATGTAGATTCTGCCAATGTGACTTTTTCGAACCCGGCTTATCTGAGACCCGGTGACACTGCACAAATCAGTTTTGAGCAACGTGATGGTTTTGGTGGACTAAATGCCGCGTTTATAGGAGATGCAATCCGCCTGGCAGTTTATGTTGGTACTCCCTTCAAGATCAGCATAATCGACAAGGAAACCGGCCAGACAGTGTATACAGCAAAAGTCGTAATGAACCCATAAATACCTCTGTGGGTTCTCTTTTTTTCTTTATTTTTCAAATCACCATCTTTTGACATAATATTTGAGAGGAATGCAGGGATGGGGTCATATCTGAAAAAACCTGAAATGAAGCATAAAGGACAGGTACTGTTTTCCAAGAACGGACCTTTAAATGATCCCCGGGGATACAGGACAAGAAGAGACAGAAAAAAAGATAAGATAGCGAAGTTAGCTTATGTAAAAGTAACTGTCTTCATTGTAATGATTCCTGTTGTATTGCTTTTGGTTTCCGGTTCTTTCCCTGCACCAGCGGGTTTTATTAAAAACGAGACAGCCCGTGACCCCACATGGGATGAACTGATGGCTTTCCTAAGAGAAGATGACACGGACAGGCAACAGTATCAGGAAGAGGTATTTGACTGCACCCATTTTGCACAGCGGCTCCATAACAATGCAGAGCAGGCAGGGATACGTGCAGCCTATGTTACTGTTTTCTGGTACAATAACAGCACAGGGCATGCCCTTAATGCATTTGAGACAACCGATAAGGGTCTGACCTTCGTGGACTGCACAGGTTCTGGAAATATCCTCACAGAAAGGCAAAGCATGGATAAAATTGCATACGTGGAAAAAGGAAAGAAATATGGCACTATTTCCATCTATCATGCCACAAGTCCGGAGTACGATTATTATCTGCAGTACATACAGAATAAAGATTCCCTATATTCTTCTGAAGACCCTAATATTGTCAAGGAAGTGAATATCTACTGGTGTGACTACAGTCTTGGGGATACTATTGCATACAGGCTTCACCAGAGGATTTAGTATCATATTCAGCAACAACAAGCAGATAAGAAATTTTCTGCCTGAAAATTAAGATAAAAAATACATTTAAGACAATTCTGATGCCATAAACTGATTAAGGCAAGACAGGACAGTATCACCGGGATTCACATGGAATTATTAAAACTGTCTCAGGTTAAAATACAGAACTGCATGAATATTTCAAACCTTTGAATTGTGGCAACGCCTCCTGTACGTTGCCACATCCATTCATTTTACCGTTCAAAGAAAACCATGACTTTTTCCGGTATCGGCAACAGATTGTATGAAAAGTGCAGCTATCTGGGGAGATTCGCCAAGGATCTTGCTGCTCACCGAGACAGTATATCCTGCTGCTTCCAGTTTATTCTTCCATGAATCAGGACCGCTGCCATCAAGTTCATAATCCGTATGTTTGCCGGGTATCAGTGTAAGAGGAGCAAGAGTTACCTTTCTGGCATTGATATGTTTAAGACGCTGCAGAACCCAGTCTGCCCCCGGATAGCCGCAGCTGGTACCGATCACAATCCTTCCCCCAGTCTTTTCGTCCATCATAAGCTGCAGCTGGCATAGGGAAGGATCAGCACCTCCTTCATCAATGGGTGAAACGAGCACAGTTGCTTCGTTCTCTGCCGGCATACCAAAATATGCAGTTATGGCATCTGCTGCTGACCAGTAGTCCTCAGTGTTCATCAGCAGAGGTTTCCCTATAAGTATACCGTCTATGCCGAAGGACACATGCTTGCCTGAGAACTCATTGAAGGTGCTAACTGTTGAATAAAGCACATGCAGACCGTCGCCTGGTGTAATGTACAACGGCTGAACTATCATTTTTGTAAAGCCTTCATCAATAAGTTTCGCCAGTGCACCTACAGGGCTGCTTACGATATTCCCTTCTTTTGCCATAACCTGTCTTACAAGCTCGGATGCTATGGCATACCGTACAACCGAATTCGGATATGCGTTCTTAAAAGCATCCACACAGTTCTCAAGTATCTTTTTTGCACCATCCCTCGTAGTGCTGCTGGCAACGAGCAGTATGGCAGTCCTTGCGTCTTTCTTTATTTCATGACCGGATTTCGTTTCATTCATGTATTTTCCTCCTATCATATTGCTTCTTATTACAGCTCCCGGGGAGCCATAAACAGTAGTTTTCCATGCCTTCCTGTTCACATTGATTTTTTCTTTCCCACCCACAGGACAATGTCTTCCAGTTTTCACACTGCAGCTGATACCTCTCTTACACAGCATTGTATCAGATAATAATACCATGTTTGTAGAGAATGATATATAAAACAAAGTTTTAAAGTAATACATGTTATTTTTTATCCTAATATACCCCTTTATTCAAAGTGTGTCACCCGATCAAAATGATGCATACCCCCTTTTACGCCACTTCAGCCGTTCATGCCCTCCAGCATATCCTCACCTTCCATATAGATATCCGTCAGTTTCTGCACAGTTTCCTCATCAGCATCCCACATGCCCCTCTGTACAGCTTCCAGCAGCCTGCCTGCCATCTGCCTTAAAGCATATGGATTGTTCTCTTTGATCCACTGCTTTGTCTCTTCATCAAACAGGAACTTCTCGGCAAGTGACTGGTACATCCAATCATCCATCATATCAGCGGTGGCATCCCATCCGAAAGCATAGTCCACAAGGATGGAAAGTTCCTGTGCTCCCCTGTAACCATGTCGCTTAAGACCTTCCAGCCATTTTGGGTTCAGCACACGGCTTCTGAACACGAATCTCCCCTCCTCGTCCACCCTCCTGCTACGGGGGCGGTCAGGGTCAGAGCTGTCACCCACCATAGAGAGAGGATCCTTGTTCCCGAAAGCCTTGACACATGAAATCATACCCCCATGGTACATGTAATCATCATCATTGTCAAGAATATCGATCTCTCTTGAATTGTGATTCTTTACCGTAACGTCAAGCTGGCTGAGGCGCATTCTGAACAGTTCAGGCATTTTCTCACCTTTCAGATCACGTCCATATGCATGTCCTCCCCATGCAACGTACATATTTGCCAGGTCTTCCTTTGAGTCCCATTTCGATGATTCCACAAGTTCTCCGACTCCAACCCCGTATGTTCCTGGCGGACAGCCGAATATGCGGATTACAGCCCTTTCATGTGCCTGCTCTTCGCTCATGCCGGCCTTTATGGAATCTATCAGTTCTCTGCGAAGATGTTTGAGCAGATAGTTCTCTTCCTCGGTTTCATCAAGAGCTGCTATCATCTTCACACCATCATCGATCATGTGTATAAGATTCGGAAAAGCATCCCTGAAAAGCCCGGTGATACGCAGCGTCACGTCCACCCGCGGCCTTCCCAGCTCAGAGGGAGGGATAACCTCAATACCCGTCACAACACTGCCCCTTGCCGACCACACAGGCCGGAGCCCCATAAGCCACAGTACATAGGCTATATCGTCACCTCCGCTTTTCATGGTATCTGTAGCAAAGATTACCACTCCCACATTCTCAGGATAGCAGCCTTCCTCCTCTATATACCTTGCAACCATCTGGTCTGCGAGCTTTTTCCCCACCTCCCATGCTGAGGGAGTGGGAATAAGTGCCGGATCAATGGAAAAGAAATTCCTGCCTGTAGGCAGGAGATGAGCATTGCCACGGGTGGGGGCACCCGAGGGACCCGGAGGCACATAATGTCCATCTACTCCTCTCAAAAAGTTCCTTATCTCATCCGTCGTGTTCCTCAGGCGGGGAACAACCGAACTGCAGATATATTCCACAGTTTCCGGTACCTGCAAGGAACCAGGGAACATATGAGCAGCAAGATCAGTACAGGCAGCTGCTTCATATCCGAGCTCATCCATACCCTTAATAAGAGCACGGCTCCTCTTATCCACATCCTCAAGCAGCGCCCCTTTCAGTTCTCCAAGTTCAGGATGGAACTGTGCGGCATTTTCCTGCAGGTCGTGCAAGTCAAGACCCATATTTTCCGCAATCCCTTGCCTCAGAGAAGACACATCTCCGTTATTGAGGCGTGTAAGGCTGTACACCAGTTCGGTGAAGCGCTCCTCCTGAGGAGTCTGACCAAAAATATGAAGACCGTCCTTGATCAGGTTATCCTTCACATCGCATAGGTAATGATAAAGCGCATTCAGGTGCTCTTCCAGCTCTTGTGGGGGAGTATCTTCCGGCAAACCAAGGTCATTGAGAAGATTGTGCTTCTTTACATCACGGTGTATTTCTTCCAGCAACAGTTTTACCTTGTTGTCATCTCTTGCATTCACCGCACGGAAGTATTCCTGCAGCTTCATTTCTATATCTTCAATCTCCCCATACCCGTCAGCCCGCATCATGGCAGGAATGAGATGATCAAGTATGACCGCCCTGCTGCGCCGCTTGGCCTGTGCCCCTTCTCCGGGATTATCTATAATATAAGGATAGATATGAGGTATATCATCGAGCACCACATCCGGGAAACACTCCTCTGAAAGCCCCACGCCCTTGCCCGGAAGCCATTCCAGAGTCCCGTGTGTCCCCACATGTATAATGGCATGGACACCGAAATCCTCCTTCAGCCATCGATAGTAAGCGAGGTACTGGTGGGGCATCACAAGATCCGTGCTCTCATATATCTCCATAGCCTTCTCTAGAAAACCCCGCAAAGGCTGCAGTCCTATGAAAATGTTTCCGTTTATGACACCCGGTACTATTAGGTTTCCATCTGCTGCCAGTATCTCCCCCGGTGGCTCGCCCCAGTCTCTCATCATTTCCCGCCTGCTCCTGGCAGGTATGTTTTCGAACCACCGTCCATAGGTATCACCATTGATGAGCCCTGCAGCTCTCTCCATCATTTCCCGGGGCGAGAGCCATTCGCAATCATTGCTGACACCTGCAAGGATCTCCCGGACAACCTCGTTCCCGGATCCAGGTAGCCTCTGCACATAATAGCCTTGTTCATGAAGAGCCTGGAGCATTGTCACAACACTTTCCGGAGCATCAAGTCCGTAAGCACCGCCTACCATATCGTTGCGTGGGGGATTCTGGTGCAGGATTATTGCCAGTTTCCTCTGTGCAGGAGGTGTTCTCCTCAGCCTTGCCCATTCTGCAGCCATCCGTGCCACTCTGCCTACCCTGTTCCTGATGGGTGCAACATGACGTTTACCCTGAGAATCTCCGATTTCAGTACTAGCTATGGGCACGGTTATTATCTGTCCGTCATACTCAGGCCACACGACATTGGTCGAAAGCTCAGTTGCCTGAAGGCCCTGGATATCTTCCTTCCAGCCTTCATACGAGTGAAACGTAGTCATGGCCTGGATAACAGGCACATCAAGGGTATCAAAGAAGTTCTCCGGTGGCTCGTGTTCGGTCCCGTCGCCGGGTGATGCCAGGAATATCTGGGAAAAGCCTGTGTTCAATATAAGAACATCTATCCTTGCCACTCCTTCTTCCATGAAGTATTGTTCAATGACCTTTCTGATACCCAGAGACCCCGTAACGCTGTTAGGAGACGTCTGGAAAAATACAGGGATGGTATTCATTCCCTGTCCTTCAAGTTCCCTGATCAGTGCATCAATAGCCTGAAGGTCTCTCATAAGCCAGTGACCCTGCCAGAACAGTATGCCTGCTGTCGGTTTTTTGGTATCCGTTGTTTTGAGATATTCCTCAAGGGAAATATCTCTGTCATGGTCAGGATGGTATATGCCTTCCGTTCTGGGATATACGGGTTTCGGCACTGTCACGTCCATGCCCTCTATGCTGTGCAAAGCCCAGAGCAACAATCCTCTGGCGTTTTCTTCACCTCCCAGCCTTATATACCTGTTAACAGTATCATATTCCAAATCACTTAACCTGAACAGATGCCTGTGCTCCTGCATTTCCTCCATTATCTCGCTCTGGAGAAAAACAGGTGCATCTATCCTTTCCAGTATTTCATGCAGCCTGGAGAATTTTTTGAAATTGGGAATTGCACCATGGAAATGAAGGATCACCAGGTCTGCCTCCTCTGTCTTTTCAAGTGTTCTCTGGAAATCCCTCTCATTGCTATCAAGGTTCTCAGCAGTCTCTGAAAAAAGATCCACTGCATAGCCTTCGCTTCTGAGGAGTGCTGTTGCTCTGATAAGCGCCTCGTTCTTTCCTGTACCAGCTCCGATATCAACTATCCTCATTATACTTCCTCTTTTTTACCCCTTCCCTGTATCTATCAGGTCATTACAGTCCCGTTTTTCCATGTTCCACTATCAGATCTTCCTTTTTTCATGTACTACTGTATGCACAGAGGCTGCCAGCAGACCAGCATCAAGTTCCTCAAGACGGAAATAGGTTCCTTCAAGAGCAGCAGAGATTTTAGCTGCAAGGCCCAGCCTCGGATAACCCGATTCCGTATCCACTACCACAAAACGCAGGGGAAAGTCAACAGACCTGCGTGCAACGGACAGTGCATCCTCCAGAGCATTACCGCCATTAAGAGCTACATTAGCCCGTCCATCCGATACCAGCACAATGACAAAATCTTCCCACGGAGCCCTTTTCTTCAGACTCATCATAAGTTCGAGAGACCTGACAAGGCCCTCGGCAAGAGGCGTTTTACCTCCGGTAGGAAGGTGACGCAACTTATGATATGCAAGGTCCACGCTGCGGGTAGGAGGTAGGAGAAGCTCTGCAGAATCCCCAAAGAATGTCATAAGTCCCACTGCATCTCTCTTCTGGTAGGCATCCTCCAGAAGTGAAAGAATTGCACCTTTTACTGCTATCATCCGTCTTCTGGCACCCATCGAGCCGCTGGCATCCACAAGGAAAAGAATAGTTACACCTTTTTTCCTCACACGCACCTTCTCCCTGAGATCAGAACTCTGCAATGCCACTGCAAGTTCTCCTTTTTCCCTCCATCTCTGATAAGGTGCAGCTGCCCGCAGAGTGGCATCAAATGCAAGGTCCCGTAGCTTACCCTTTGGACTTCTGAAGGAAACATACCTTCCTGAAATGTCAGGAGATATCATTCTCCCTCTTCTCCCCTTTGATATTGATCTCTGGAGCCTTTCCCGTTTTTTCGCAGAAAGGTAGTCCGTGACTGTAAATGTCCTGCCTGTGGAGAATACCTGTTTATGAGCCTGACTTGAAAGATCATCCTTGCCTTTTTCGTTATCTTGTTCAGGCATTGAGGGATATGTAGCAGACGTTTCCTGCTTCTCAGCTTCTTTATGAGATGCAGGCTCCTTTTTCTGATCTTCTGATGACTGACCGCATGGTCCTTTTTCTGACTGTTGTTCCGAAGGTGGTGGTTGCATGCTATTGCGACGGTGCTCCAGGGCAAGTATCGCTGCCTCCCTGATGTCTTCCAGAAGCACCTGTTCCCTTCCAGCCAAAGCCGCAAGTGCACGTGCTGCCCTTGAAACTGCAAGATCCCCTCTGTGACCATGAACACCCATTTCAACCGCAAGCTGGCAGATGATCTCTACGTGTCCTTCAGGTAACAGCACGAAGGGGAAACGAGCCCTCGCTTCGAGTATCAGATTCTTTAATTCATTTATATGCCCTTCATACCTTTTACAGAAGGCAGAGGGGTCTTTCTCGTATTCAAGGCGTCTGCGCAGAATCTCTTTTCTGAGAAGGAATTCACTCTGTGGGGACATGTGTACGCAGAGATCGAACCTGTCCATCATATGAGATGAAAGTTCACCTTCCGAGGGGTCCATTGTCCCCACAAGTATGAAATCTGCGGTATGGCTCCAGGATATACCCTCTCTCTCTATGACATTAGTCCCCTTCTGAGAAACACCTATCACAGTATCCAGCAGTGCATGCTCCAACAGGTTCACATCGTCGATGCAGAGTATCTGTCCATTGGCATCATGCAGCAAGCCTGGCTGGATGACCCTGTCGCCCTGCAGGATGGCCTTTTCTATATCCACAGATCCTACAATACGCTCTTCAGTAGCGTTCAGGGGCAGATTAACAACCCTTTTACTGTCAAAGATACCATCTATTGACCGCACAATTGTTGATTTCGCTGTTCCCGTGCTGCCCATAAGCAGCACACTGCTTATCTGCGGGCATATAAGTGTGCAGAGCAGGGCTTTTTTCGCTCTTTCCTGTCCAACAATGGCAGGAAACGGATAAACATTGCATTTCAAGCTGCTTTCAGCTCCCTCATCCATTTTTCCAGTTTGTCCATGTCAAGATTCCCTTCCTCAAAAGGACGGCGTCTCATCCTGTGGGGAAGTGCAAGGCGTGCAGCCTTCAGTATGTGATCGAATTCGACCCTGTCCTTTCCTTCAAAAGCTGCCTCTGCAACCGCAGCCTTCACTATGGTGAGATCAGCCCTGTGTCCGTCCACTCCGAGATGTAGTGCGATCTCAACTGCCATGTCGAGTGTTTCTTCATCAGGCACAATGTAAGGAAGCTTTTCCCGGGCCTTCACTATCCTGTCAACCAGAGACTGCTGCTGCTCAGCATATCTTTTAATGAAATTTTCAGAATCTGCGTCAAATGCAAGCCTGCGCTTGATCACTTCTTTCCTCAGATCCGCATCATGCTCTCCCGCAACATCGACAGTTAACCCGAAGCGGTCCAGCAACTGTGGACGCAGATCACCTTCTTCTGGG
>JACIVZ010000090.1 GCA_014361205.1 Methanomethylovorans sp.
TTGGGTAAATAAAATATTTTGGATAAATAAAAGGAAGTTTAAACAAGAAACCGATTAGTATTAGATTTTCAGAGAATATAATAAGTTTAATATGTATATATTAGGTGAATGTACGATTTTTTTGTAATTAATTACAATCTGTCATAGTGTACAGCTTTCCGAGGATGTGTCTTTTATGTCTCCTTCCAGCAATCTTCTAAGATTGCAAAGTCTATCTGGTTTTCCTATAAGTATAAGTATATCTCCGGACATCAGTTGGGTATCACTTTTTGGGTTCTCTATGGTCTGGTTACCTCTACGTATAGCCAGCACTGTTACACCATGTTTATTCCTAAGATCTATATCTTTAAGAGTTCTTTCCTGAAAGATACAACCTTCCTTGATCTTAAAAGATGTCACTTCCAATCCAGGCAAATCATCTTTTAAATTAAATGTATCCTTTTTACTTTCAATGGAATGCTTTCTCAACATAGAATAACCATTGGCACGTATTTCTTTTGTGAAAGCATAAATATCCTCTTCAGGTACAAGATATTTCTTAAGAAGCCGGCTGAATATTTCCACCGATGTTTCATACTCTTCGGGGATGACCTCATCAGCACCAAGCTGACTGAGTTTTTTAATCTCACTTATATATCGTGTCCTTGCAATGATGTATATCTTTGGATTCATTCTTTTTGCCACGCTTATTATTGTTCTTGTGGCTATAAAATCCGATATCCCTACTACAAGTACTCTGGCAGATTTAATATTCGCAGAATCTAAAACCACTTCGTGAGTGGCATCCCCATAATATATTCTTTCTCCTTTTTTTCTTTCTGAGCGTACTGTATCCGGGTTTGTTTCAATAATAACATAAGGTATTCCCGCTGTTTTTGCAGCATTAGATACAGTTTTTCCGTTAAACCCATAACCTACGATAATCAGATGATCATGCAATTCCTCAACTTCTTCCTCGGGAATCATACTACTTGAATAAAGACCCATACTCTTCGAATACAATCCATTGATTAAAATGGGATTCTTTGTTCTATTAAGTAGATTACCCGAGAGTTTATGAGAAAATGTCATTACAAATGGTGTAACTGCCATGGTTGCTATAGAAACTGCCAGAAAAGATTGGTAAAGACCATCATCTAAAAGTCCATATGACCTTCCAAAACTTGACAGCACAAATGAGAATTCTCCGACTTGTGCCAGTGACATACCTGTTATAATTGTTGTTCTCAGAGGGTATCCCAGTATAAATGTAACAAGACCAGCTGCAATAGACTTTAGGAATATTACAATAAATGCCAGCGAGAGTAAGATGGCAATGTTTTCAAAAAAGAATCTGACATCCATCAACATTCCGATGGATACAAAAAAGAAACTTATGAAAACATCTTTAAAAGGCATCATGTTCCCTATAGCCTGATGGCTATATTCTGATTCCGATATTATCAGACCTGCCAAGAATGCTCCAAGAGCTAGGGATAAACCTGCTTTCGAAGTAAGCCAAGCTGTACCAAACACTGTAAATATAATAGTTAAAAGAAAAAGCTCCCTGTTTCTTGTACTAGCAATTCTGAAGAGTATTTTGGGCATTATCCATCTTGCACTAATAATTACAAACAGCATAATTGCAAGCCCTTTCAGAACGAAAGTGACAACACCATCGCCGGAAGTTGCTGGAACGCCTGCAAGTATGGGTGTCAGAAGTATCATTGGAACAATGACAATATCCTGGAATATGAGAATACCAAGAGATATTTTACCATAGGTAGTATATGTTTCTCCCTTTTCCTGCAAAAGTTTTAGCACTATTGCAGTACTGCTGAGGGAAACGAGAAATCCTAAGAAAAGAGAAGTGCTGGAACTGTAACCCATTTGGTGAGAAACTAAATAGACCAGTGTTGAAGTGATGGCCACCTGCAAGCCACCACCCACCAGTACGAATCGTTTGATATCCCATAGTTCTTTGAGGGACATTTCAACGCCAATTGTGAACAGCAGCAGAATTATTCCGATCTCTGCGAGTGTCTCTACCTGTTCAACTTCATGAATAATACCGAGCATATGGGGACCGGCTATAATTCCAGTTACAAGGAAACCAAGAATTGGTGACAAACGGATTCTGTGAAATAGAAGTAGAATAATTATCGATAATCCAAAAATTATTTCAATATCAGTAAACAATGTCAGATCCATATTAAAGTCAATTTTTGATTGAATCAAAACTATAAAGATTTGACGATTTTAATATATCAATATTTTATGGAAGTTGACAAAATATTAATAAATTTCTAATTTTAGCATACTTAACAATCAGGGTCTCAAACAAATTTTATCGACATCAATTTTATTTTCGTATGATAGATACAGGATTGATAAAACCGCTGCGAAGCATATGATCCGCAAGAACTATTGAAAGCATCGCTTCTGCAACGGGCACAAGACGAGGCGGGATAGTGGGATCATGTCGTCCATGTATCTGTATTTCACATGGCTCCATTGTTTCCATATCAACAGTCTTCTGTATCTTTGAAATGGATGGTGTGGGTTTCACAGCAACTCTGCATACAATTGGAAGCCCTGTAGATATACCTCCTATTATACCACCTGCATTATTGGTAGGACATATAATCTGTTCGTCTTTTATTATGAATGAATCGTTCATCTGGCTTCCTTTCATCCGGGCACTTGCAAAACCTGCACCTATTTCCAGTCCTTTTACTCCACCAATGCTCATTAGTGCTTTTGAAATATCGGCATCCAGTTTATCAAATACCGGTTCACCCAGACCTCTGGGAACTCCTGTGGCAATAACTTCCACAATTCCACCCAAACTGTCCCCTTCACGACGTGCATCTTCGATCGCTTCCATCATTTTTGAGGCAGCTTTAAGATCGGCACAACGTACTGGTGTTTTTTCAGCGTTATCCAGCACTTCGGCAAAGGATAAATCTGAAGCAGGAATACCTCCCAGTTCAATAACATGTGCAAAAACGGTAATACCATAGAAAGAAAGCAAATGCTTTGCAATGGCTCCGGCGGCTACCCTTCCAACTGTCTCTCTGCCGGATGATCTGCCACCACCCCTGTAATCCCTTATACCATATTTTTCTTTGTACAGGAGGTCTGCATGTCCGGGTCTGGGAATGTTTCGCAGGTAATCATAAGCACTTGAATTTGCATCTCTGTTACGAATCATCATTGCAATTGGCATACCAGTTGTCTTTCCTTCGAAAACTCCTGACAGGATCTCCACGACATCAGCTTCATTGCGTGATGTAGAGGCACTGCTCTGGCCAGGTCTGCGCCTGTCAAGTTCTTTCTGTACAACAGAAGCATCAAGTGACAATCCCGCAGGTGTCCCATCCACTACCACTCCAAGTGCACTGCCATGTGATTCTCCCCAAGTGGTTACTTTGAAAACAGTTCCTAAAGTATTCCCAGACATCGTAACTAAATTATCTTTTCATATATTATACTTTGTCCCGCAGTTTTATTCAATTTGTTCCGTGTCATTATCAGTAAATTTTTGAGGTGAAGCAGGTTCTATATGAACCATTACATCATTTACACCTTTAAAATGATTTTTAAGTTTATTTTCCACAATATCTGCAATTTCATGAGATTTGAAAGTAGATATTGTAGACTGTACTTCCACATGAAGGTCAATATAGATATTTTCTGCTGTTCCCCGAGTCCTGATGTCATGACAGCCTAAAACTCCCTCGACATCACAGACTAGGTCATGTATCTCATCTACATTAAGCTGAGAAGTATCGCACAAAATAGCAGTACCGCTTCTAATTATGGAAAAGCCCGCATAAAATATGATTCCTGCAATCAAGATAGCTATTATAGGGTCAAGTACATACAAACCACCTTTGATTGCAAACAGACCTATAATAACGGATAAAGAGACATAGATATCGCTTTTGGTATGCATGGAATCAGCAATCAGCACTTCACTTTTCAATTTAATGCCGTTAATATGTTCGTATTTTGCTACAATATAGTTGATTGTCATGGTTTCTATCATTATAAGGAAACTCACCGGCGTTACTTCAGGTATAATTCCAGTGTTAAATCGGATAAAAGCCGCGTTCAATATTCTAAATCCTACTATTATCAACAGTACGGCAATAAATATTGATGCAATTGTCTCGTACTTGCGGTGACCATAAGGATGTTCTGAATCTGGAGGTTTTGAAGCAATGTGAATTCCAATCAATCCAATTATATTAGATACACCGTCAAATAGGGAATGATAGCCATCAGATTGCATGCTTAGTGTATTGGTTATTCTGCCATAGCTAAGCTTTACAATGGAAACTAACAAGTTTAGGAACAGAACAAGGATCATTATATTGCGTATTTTTTCAGAGCGTGTATCCATTCTATATCTTGAAGAAGATTAGTTCTAGCATTATATAAAAAGATATTATACAACCAAAATAATGGTTTAAAGACCTATTTTATGTGCAACATCTCATTTTTGGTTCTATGTCTATTAATGGCAGAAAGACAATAAATAAAGTTTTGATACAATTTGTCTGTTCATATTTACCGGAAGGTATAATTTCTATAATGAATCTGTTCTTTTCATGGTGAAAATTGCAGTCACAGGTAAAGGTGGTGTAGGTAAGACTACTCTTTCAGGCACTATTGCAAGGATGCTTGCAAAGGATGGTTTTGATGTAGTAGCCATTGATGCGGATGCTGATATGAACCTAGCGTCAGCTGTTGGAATAAAAAAGTCTCCAAAACCTCTTACAGATTATAAGGATCTCATAGAAGAGAGGGCAGGGGAAGAAGGGGGAATGTTCAAGTTTAACCCTAAAGTTGATGATATTGTGGATAAATTAGGAGTAGTTGGACCTGACAATGTTAAGATGCTGGTGATGGGCACCATTGATACCGGCGGTAGTGGCTGCATGTGCCCAGCATCTGCTTTCCTTAAAGCTTTTCTAAGACATGTGGTACTGAAGGATAAAAGTGCAGTCATACTTGATATGGAGGCAGGCATTGAACATCTGGGCAGAGGCACCACGAAGGGCATCGATCTGATGATAGTCGTTGTTGAACCGGGTAAACGTTCACTGGAAACCGCTGAAAGGATAAAGCAACTTTCCGAGGATATAGGGATCAAACATCTGGCAGCGGTGATCAACAAGGGCAAGTCTGTGAACCTTAAGCCACAGCTTGAGGCAATGGGAATACCTGTGCTCGGAGAGATACCTTATGATGAAGATCTTGTCCGTGCAGACCTTGAAGGCGTTGCACCCATTGACATGGGGGGAAAATGGGTGGATGCAGTTGCACAGATCAAGGAGAACATGCTGCAGATGATCAGAAGTTTCCATTAATGACAAAGATGGCAGGAAATCTAATACAAAGAATCTGCATATGTCCATGCAGATCCTTATATACAAAAGACGGTTCAGTAATTAGAGAACCCATTAGAGAACCCATGCATCTGCTGTACATGGCAACTCACATCTGAACCTGGCAGAAGCATGGGTGCTTATGATATAAGGGGATTATATCTGTATACCTTTGTGTATGGTTCAATTTGTGGATGGTTCATAAAGTGGAGAATATATCTGAAGGTGTCCTGCTCAACATTTCTGCCGAGTTTGAGGATTGCAAAAACAAGCGGTATTCCTGTAAAAGAAGTTATGAGAACAGAGGAGGCTTCAAGAAAGCTCTTCTTCAAAAATTCTCAAAAGACTTGAGTTAGGTAAAAACCGATGGGTCTCTCAGTTTCAATTGCATTATGCTTCATAAAAAATACAGAATAACCGGCAGTAAGATCACACCCATGGCATTACTTTTTCTCACATGCATGAAAGATGGCAGCAGTCCTATGGCTGTAGCCATGAGAAATATTATGATCCCGAACATTCCTGTGAATACGGCGACCATTAACACAAGACCTGCCAGTACTGCAATACTAAGTTTTCTGTAGTCGATTTTTTCCATGAACAGGTGAATGGTATTTCCTATTCTGATCGTGGAAAAATAGGAGAATATCGATGCAAGTATCACCACACATAAAAGAATAAGGATGATTGGAATATCGATCGCTGACGGCTCCAGAAAAGAGGATATTGCCACAATTGCGCCGTTACGGGCCCTGCCAATGAAGAAAAAAACGAACAAACCAAAAACAGCATTCGCAGTATTAACACCAGATACTGAAACAATAAACTCTCTGGCTTCATCCAGCGGGTCATCAGATTCAGCAGGGCCGGAATTTTGCTTGCTGCAGATCCTGCTGGCCTGTTCTGCCAGCAATGTGGCAACAGAAGATGAAACTCCTGGCAACCACGCGACAAAGGAACCTGCGATACTTCCAGAAGTAATTGCTTTTATTGCTCTTTGAGGAGGCAGATTAATCAGTGAAGTTCTTTGAGGAGGAACTGTAGAACTTGTTGTAAGACTTATTATCAGCTGGGAAGCTCCAAAAAGCCCACTTAATAAAGGAAGCAGTATCGATGGATTGGCTGATGCGAAAAGTGAGTTTGCCATATTCTCTTTCCCAAAAGCAAAGATACCCAGCAGTCCACTCATGGCAAATACCAGCAGTGCATAAAATCTGTACCTATAGCGGACAAGAGATCCCTGACCTGGGACATATTGGCCTTTTTCAGTTCCTATCATCAGCATCGCTATGAAAAGCAATAGCCAGCCAATATAATTCTGTATTAATGGGTATATTGTGTACAACAAAAGGCCAAAAGGTAAGAGAAGAATAATAGAAACAATGACAGAGCCTGTACTTCCGAGAGCTGAAAGACGAATGGCTTCAGGTCCTCTACCATCGAGCAATAACTGGTGCCCGGGAAGTACTGCCAGTGCCATGTCAGAGTTAGGTACTCCCAGATAAATGGCTGGTATTATGTCATGAAAAGTATGGGTGATACAATTTGCCAGGATCATACACATAATATAAATGGATGAAATGCCACTTTCAATGAGTACGGGAGAAAACGATACTAGCAAAAGAGCAAAATTATTGCTGTGCAGACCCGGTATCAGCCCCGATACAACACCCATTAAGCAACCTGTGAGTACAGAAAGTAATAAAATGAAAACAGATATGTTTTCAATTATCAGAGACATTGGATCATCCATTCGTTTTTTATAACAGTAAAAATTATACTTTACAGATTACTTGCATCTATATAAGTTTTTCTTATCTGCTGAAATTAAAAATGTTATTGACGCATCATTAAATTTTCTGCTTCAAACCACACTAATAAATAGTAATATGCCTTTTTTGATGCAGGAATGAGCTAATGAGCATTAAATGTGATAAATGTAAGCATGCCTCAATAATATATCAGAGATATTCTGGTATGCACCTGTGCAAGAAACATTTTATGGAAGATGTGGAACGGAAGATAAAACTCACTATCCGTAAACATTATCCGGTGAAAAAAAATGAGACTATAGCAGTGGCCATAAGTGGAGGAAAAGATAGCAGTGTCTTGCTTTATATGCTTCATAAAATATTCGGGGAACGACCTGATATAAGGCTCATTGCCCTTTCAGTAGATGAGGGGATAGTGGGATATCGTGAAAAAACACTGGAACAGGCAAAACAACTCACAAACAGGCTGGGTATAGAGCATATAATTCTGTCTTTCGGTCAGGAATATGGCAGAACCATGGATGAGATTGCTTCATGGGATCGTGAAAAAGGGACTTGCAGTTATTGTGGTGTACTGCGTAAGTCCATTCTCAACCGCAAGGCACTGGAATTAGGTGCCACAAAACTTGCAATTGGTCACAACCTGGATGATGAGGCTCAGACAATCATGCTCAACCATCTTAAGGGAGATGTGGAACGGATGGTACGTCTTGTTCCACCATGTGAATTGGAAGGGCTGGTGCTTAGAATAAAGCCTTTACGTTTCGTGCCGGAAAAAGAAATTGCTATTTATGCCTATCTTAATGACCTTCCCCTCAGCACAGGTGCATGTCCTTATGCTCATGAAGCTATGAGAGGAGAAGTAAGGGAAATATTGGACAATTTTGAGGACAGGCATCCAGGTACAAAATATGCTCTTCTTAGCGGTTTTGATAAGATAGCAAATATTCTTTCAAGGGAACTGCCTGTTGCAAGGCTTGTTCATTGCCGCATCTGCGGCCAGGCAGCAAGTGGCGAGCTCTGTCAGGCATGTAAATTGTTAGGAAAGTAGAAGGATTTTTAATCTAATAAATATTGATCAAATGAATAGAGCGTTTTACCGGTACGTGCCATATACATTCGTGTTATCCAGATAGTTGTGAGTGGTCTTATTACAAAAACTGAAATGAAGAGATATATAAGGTTCCATACATTTGCAAGAAACTGCACGGAACTAACAGCACTTCCTAATATTTGCAAAGCCAAGGAAATGGAAATAATTATTCCTATGATACCAATAACACTGGCTTTATTATCCTTAAAGAATAGAACGCTTCTTTGAAGAGCAGAAATAGGATCCAGATCATCTACAACCAAGGCATATTCTACAAAGAACAATGATAAAACGGCAATCAGAGCATATACAAACCATGCCAATAATCCAAGACCCATCA
>JACIVZ010000091.1 GCA_014361205.1 Methanomethylovorans sp.
TCAGGAATATAAATATTATATTGATTCGCAACGTATAATATTCATTGATGTACTTACTCCAGGAAAAGAACAATATAATCATGTTCTTTATTTCTCTTCTCCTTCAGATCATACCAAAATAGCTTCTCATATCGCACAACTTTTTGATAAGTTCCCAGGTTCGTTATTAATTATTGATAGTATGACAGTGCTGGGAAATGATAATATTCAGATTGTTGAAAGCTTCATTAATTTCGTCTGCACAAAAGTATCAGAAAAAAAAGGCTCAATTATTTCAATATTAGGAAAAGATACTCTTAAAACAGAGTCAGAAGCTATAATTAAATCTTTCTTTGAGATAATCGTGGAACTTACAAGCATAGGTGAGATTCATGCAGAGCTGGGAATGAAAACGCTGGATGCGAGGTTCCATGTTGAAGATGGAAAGCTCTGTTTTGAATATATACAGAAAAAATTAAAAAGAGGTCGTTTGAAGATACTTATAGTGGATGATGAACCGGACATATCAGATCTTCTTCAGTTATCACTTTCAAATCAGCCCTATGATTTTGTAGTTGCATATAATGGACAGCAGGCCATTGAAGCTACACTGAAAGAGCGGCCTGATCTAATTTTGCTTGACATAATGATGCCCGATATGGATGGATATGAAGTTGTAGAACGACTCAAACAAAGCACAACATCCTCAAATATTCCCGTTATTATGATTTCTGCAAAGACTGCTGTAGAAGACAAAGTGAGGGGTATGGAATTAGGTATAGACGATTATATCTCCAAGCCTTTTGATAAACGTGAAGTCAATGCCAGGATTAGAATGGTTATGCGTAGATATGGATGGATGGAAGAAGACTGATTAAATGTCTTTTGAAAAATATAATTTGCCAAGTCCCCTGAAATCTCTATGTGCTACTTGAAATTGTTAAAATTTTGTTGGATAACAGACAGTCTATAATATGAGTAAAATAAGAGATAAGCTCAGTTATTCAATAATCTGTCATGCTAAAGAGGATCACAAAAATATCGCTTTTTATGAAATATTTTCACATATATATGCTAACTCCCCTTTTTTAAAAAGAATTGCTTTCTTTTCTCCTTTTAGATTCTTTTCAAGTTTGTTGCGAATGTTCCAGTACATTGAAGGGGCTATCTCTGCTCGCAATAATACTGTACCATAACCTCTTTTTTTTAGTTCTTTATTTATTTCCTGAGGTATAAACCGCATACAATGAACTACACGATAGCTATTTTTTATCATAGAATGCTTTATATTGTGATTTGATGTCAGCATCAGCCTTTTGTGATCTATATGGAAAATATCTGCTTTACTGGTTAAATTTTTTAGAAACTCGGGTAGTAATTCGGCTTTAATTATAGCTGGATCCGGTTCATATAAGTAAGTCCCCGCTTTGTTTGTATAATTCATCGTTGCTTTTTCATCATCTCCATTTTTTTTGCAGATCTTTATCTGTCCAGGCAAGGCTAGTGCAGATACAATGCAACTTTTAAGATTTCCAAAATACAAGTTTAATCTATTAAGTTCTCCATTCAGAGAAAGATATTCCATTTCACAGTCAAAAGGTATTCTATGCGGAGGCAACTGAGGAGGTACCTCAAAAGCAAAGTCTTCCGTTTTTTGGGAATATGCTCTCAGTACCCCGGCTATGTCCGGTATGAGTTTGGATATGTTCCTCTCTTCTTCTGTGGCAGGTCGTGCAGGATCAGAAAATACAATATCTACTTCAGGTATCTGATCAATAACATTCTTTGATAGTGCATCTCCGCAAATGAATTTTACGTTATCGAGCCCAAAAAGTTGGCAGTTTTTTCTGGCAATTTCAAGTTTAACAGGATTAATTTCAACTGCATAAACTACTTCGCATTCTTTTGCAAAATATATTGTTTGCCCGCCAATGCCACAACTTATATCTGCCAAAATGGAACATTTAAGCCTTTTTGCTCTATATTCAGCAACCGGCCAAGGTGTAGCAAATCTAAAGCCATCATCATCCGAAAATAACTGTTTCTCGAAAATCTTTTTTTTAGTCACATGAATCAAATCATTAAAGTTAATCATTTAATTTAAAGCGATCTATCGACAAATAACTGAAAAAACTATTTACTTGGAATATAATTATATATTATATAAGATATATCTAATTAAACTACAGTAGTTCAGATAGAAATCATTATTCAAAATTCAAATAAATCCTAAGGTCTAAGATGGCAGGACTTGGCGATAAGATCAAGAACATAACTTCTATCCTGAAAAAAGGAAAAAATACAACATCAAATTCTTCTCCTTTCAGTGGTAACACTGATCCTTTTTCTAATGCTCCCCCAGGACTTGGCTCTGTACCTGATCTCTCAGCAAACATGCCTAACTTCCAGAGTATATCTTCCTCTCCAGGTATGCCTCCTGGTTTTTCCTCTTCACCGATGTCTGGTCAAACACATCCACTTGAAGTTTTTTCTCCTGGAATGAAAAATTCAACAGAAAAAGCATCGTTTGATTCTGCAGCACTTGAAGCTACAAATAAAAAAATAAAAGAAATTGAAACAAAAATAGCGAAGGTGGAAGTCAATCTCTCAATTGTACAGAAGGAGAATGAAGAAATAAGCAAAAATGTTGCTAAAATGGACAAAAACATACTTGAACTGCTATCTCTATATGAAATTGTCTCAAATCAAGTGAATCCATTTGTAGGTGATGATGCCGGTGGGAGGGCAACGCTTGAAAGATTTGATAAAATAGAAAAAAGAATCAATGAACTTGGCAATATGCTTGTAATGCTTAAGAACGAGATGGATTCTTTTTCACAGCGTATAAGTTCATCAGGAAACGATTCATTCAATGAAAAAATTGAGGATATGGAAACAAAGTTTGATGCTTTTGCAGATGCAATGGCAATGATGCATGATAGCATAAATAATTTGTCTGCAACAACTGAGGAACTTAGTAATAAGAGTGCTATTGCAGATAATAACTTCATAGAACTTTCTGAAACAATAAGTAAAGTATCCATGCGTGTTGAAGATATCGAAAAAAATATATCCAAAAGTATAAAAAACAGTTGTAATGGTAATTTAGATAACGACAGTTTTCCATCAGAAACATCCAATTCATCTGATCAAGACAAACCAATGGAAAAAAATCCTTTAGTACGCTTAGATATTATACGCAAGGATCCCACAAGTGTGGTTGTTCTCCTTAATTGGATAGAATTCCTCATGGAAAGAGTAGGAAGAAATAATTTGATGGATGCACTTGACTATTATGTAGACATTGGCTGGATAAGCGATAGTGTGCGTTCTGAAATTATGGCATATGCAAGAGGAATCGACTATTATGTAGAGAAACCTACATGGCGTCTACTTCCCGAGGATCACACGAAATCCCTTCTTTTCATAGAGAGATTATGTGGTCGAAAGATAGATAAGAATATGCTAAGCAGTATTGACAGAGAGATGTCAAAAGTAAAACATGGCTTGGAGGAACTCTATGGGCTTTGAGACCTCTGTGGTGGTAACCATTTTTTTTGTATCTATCATAATTATAGCCACTTTATCTTACACGACAGTTAGTTCTTCCTACGATTTAATTTCAAATTCTAAGGATGAACACTATGCAATAATAGCTAAGAAAATGCAAACAGATGTGGAAATAGTCCAGTCAAGTGTTACTTTCTATAATTCTACATACCAGCTTTCTTTACATGTTCTCAATACAGGTAGTGAGACCTTGAGAACCGATAAGATAGATGTGCTTGTTGATGGTGTTTACAGACCTCATTCAAGTGTATCTGGTAACAATATATGGACACCACAAACATATGTAATTTTAAATGTAAACAATCTCTCTGGTTCAGGACAGCACAGAGTAAAAATTGTGACGGAGAATGGTATTTCCGATTATTTTTCTTATAGTACTTGACAAGTTTCTGTCAGAATTAATATATACTAATAATTATATATTAATTCTGTAAATGTCTGAGACTTCTGAGAGTTGACAGAAAAGTGTTCACTAAAATCTCATTTAACAAGTTATATGTAGATAAAACTGCTGAAACTGCTATAACCCATATGATATTGTTCATAGCAGCTGTCATCATAGCGATGGGTGTCATTACTGTGCTTTCCACAAATATTCAGTCGCTTACAGGAGCAACATATTTAGGGAGTAAATTTCTTTCCGACCAGATTCGCACAGATATAACCATAATTAATGATCCTGAAATAGTACCTTATGACAGTTATGAAAAACGATATACTTTCTATGCAAAGAATACAGGAGTTTCCGAGCTAAATACAGAGTTTATCACTATTCTTGTGGATGGGATGCTTATAGAACCCTCCAACTTACAAACGAGCGTCATTGATGGGGATGTTGTATGGCGCCCTGGAGATGTTCTGGTGGTAAACGTAACAATGCCATCGGCTCTTTCAAGTGGGGATCATCGTGTCATGATTGTTGCTGAGAATGGAAAATCTGCGTCGCTAAGTTTTAAAACATAAATATGAGGTGTACATTTGGCAGAAGTTTATTCCTTCAGTATTTCCAGAGATGAATTCAATGAAAAATTGGGTGGTGGTTTCCCGTCTGGTTCTTTAGTGGTTATCGAAGGTGGCAGTGGTGGGGGAAAAAGCACAATTAGCCAGCGTCTTACATATGGATTTATTGAAAACAAAATCAGTGTAACGTTAGTTTCTACACAGCTTACAACAAAGGGGTTCATAAACCAGATGTATTCTCTTGATTATCCAATCGCCCCATATCTTCTGAATGGTACCCTTCTTTACATACCTGTTATCCCACTTGTTCAGGCAGCAAAATCAAGATTGGATTTTGTTGAAAGACTTATGAGTGCAGAAGAACTTTTCGATAAAGATGTGATAATAATCGATACTATTTCATCTCTTATCAAATACAGTGTAAATATTGAAAAAAGTTTAGACCTTATATCTTTCTTTAAAAAACTCAATGGAATAGGAAAGGTTATAATTCTCACAATAGAACCCAGCCAGCTCAGTGAAGAAATAACTTCCATATTCAGATCAAGCTGTGATATTTATATTACGTTGAAATCAAAGCCCATGTCCAATGAAGTTAAGAGAACTGTAGTAGTTAATAAGTTCACTGGTGCTAAAGGACCAGTAGGACAGATGATAGGTTTTAGGATTGAACCTAAGGTAGGTCTGGTTGTAGAGATTGCTTCAGTCTCATGATAACGAGGTTATGTGAATGGACGCTGATTTTCAAAAAGCTATACAAAGAAATCCTCATCTTGGAGAGTATATAGAGAAATTCAAGAAAGAAAAAGGATCAGATTCAGAACCTCAGTTCCTGGTCAGTTTATCAAAAGATCTTGAAAGTGATAATGTCAATATTATCCTCCCTGTTGGTGATCCAATATTTATTCACATCTATGGCACTCCTGAAATGGGTGAAATCAAATATTATACCATTGAACCTCGTCTTTCAGAGAAAGAACAAAAGAAATATTCTGAAATAATGAGCCTCATTCTTGAAAAATCTGCAAAAGAACCTGTACCGCATTCAGAGACCGAGCTTAAAGAGCTGATTACAAAACTATTGAACAGTTCAGTGGAGATAAATGCATATGATAACTTCGAAGAAACGAAGAAGGTACCAGATTTTATCCAAAAACTTATACCTTTGAAAAAAAAAGTATCTGTTACTCATCAGGAGTATAATAAGATTCTCTATTATATTGAGAGGAACATAATTGGTTCAGGTCCCATTGAACCTATTATAAGAGACCCTTATCTAGAGGATATCCACAGTATAGGTGTAAGCGGTGTTTATATAGTACATAAAATATTTGGGATGCTCCAGACAGATATCACTTTTGGAGACGAAGCTGGTCTAGATAGCTGGTTACGTAGTATGAGTGAAAGGATTGGTCGTCCTGTAAGTGATGCCCGTCCAATTGCGGATGGTGCCTTGCCGGATGGTTCACGTATAAATATAATCTACAGTCCGGATATTAGCCGTCGAGGAAGCAGTTTCACTATGCGTAAGTTCATGGAAGTACCTGTGAGCATTGTTCAGCTTATAAAATGGGGAGCTCTTAGTGCTGAAATGGCGGCTTATATGTGGATATGCCTGGAAAACGGCCAAAGTGTTTTCTTCAGTGGTGAAACAGCAAGTGGTAAGACTACAATGTTAAATGCATGTCTGTGTTTTGTGAACCCAAAAGCTAAAATTTACAGTGCAGAGGATACAGCAGAAGTTCAGCCTCCTCAACCAGTATGGCAACAATTGATAACCAGAGAAGATGGACCGGTGGATTCCAGAGTGGACACTTTTACACTACTGAAAGCTGCATTACGTTCAAGACCAAATTATATTATTGTTGGTGAAATAAGAGGAGTAGAAGGTGCAGTTGCTTTTCAGGGGATGCAAACAGGTCATCCTGTAATGGCTACTTTCCATGCGTCATCAGTTAGCAAGATGATACAACGTCTTACAGGAGATCCAATTAATGTACCTGTTACCTTCATTGATAACCTTAATGTTGCTATGATTCTTTCTGCAGTTTACAGGAAAGGTAAGTTCTTAAGACGTTGCCTTGCTATTGAGGAGCTGGAAGGTTATTATGAAGAGGCCGGTGGTGTGGTTACAAGGGCTGTTTTCCAATGGGACCCTGAAACTGACAAGCATAATTTCAGAGGTCTCAACAACAGTTACATTCTGGAAAACAAAATAGCTGCTAAATTGGGTTATGATGACAAACGTAAGATCTATCAGGACCTGTTTCTACGTGCCCGAATATTGAATGAAATGCGTTCAAGAGGTATAGAGGAATATTACGAGGTACTGGAGGTCATAGTCAATTTCTATAAACATGGTGTTGAAGGATTACCATTTTCGGTATAAAGGGGTATGCGATGTACAGTAAGGTGTTCCACTGCATGGATATTGATCCTGGAACTTATTTTAAAAAGTTTGCCTTGCCTATCGTTACATTCGGTTTTATTTTTCCCTTTTTACTTTATACTTTACTCCCCTCTTTATTTCAGGGAACTACAAGAATAATTCCGATCCTTATACCTGTTATATGTATCATTTTTGTGGTATACTATCCTATTTCCATTTATAATGGTAAGGCTTCACGCATCGATAATAATATGCATTATTATATTACTCAAATGGGTTCAATCGCAACTGCAGAAACCCCCAGACTTGATATTATAAGAATTGTTTCTGATAACAAGGATTATAAAGAACTTGCCACTGAAACAAAGAAAATTTATAATCTTGTTACAGTATGGAATTTGAGCCTTGCAGAAGCCTGCAGATTCATTTCCAAAAGAACTCCTTCTGTCATATTTGAAGATTTTTTGGATAGATTTGCTCATGGGTTACAGTCGGGAGAAGATATAAAAACGTTTCTTTTTGCTGAGCAGAATGTTGTCATGAATGAATATGAAGCGATGTACAATAGTTCAATGTACAATGTTGAGATTATCAAAGAGTTATTCGTATCATTAGTTATGTCCTTAATATTCCTTGCATCTTTTGCTGTAATCATGCCAGTGATAACAGGAATGGATGCGGTATTTCTTATGGCAATGGTGGTAGTGACTTTTATAGTAACTGACATTATAATCCTTTTTTTTACAAAAGGAAAGGTTCCAAAAGATCCAATATGGAGCAGTTCCACTATAATTCCTGATTATAAAGTTAGACTCTATAGATCTCTCCCTATTTCCATAGGTGCGTGTGTTCTTGTTTCTATTATAGTTTTGCTTTATGGAAAAATTGTCACACCTATAGCTATCGCGATTTGTTTAACTCCGCTTATGTATACCGGCAAAGTATGCCGTAAGATTGAAAAAAGTATCAGACGCAGAGATGAAAATTTCCCGGCTTTTATAAGGTCTCTTGGGAGTTCAGCTGGTGCCCGAGGAGGGATGATCGACGAAGCATTGAAAGCATTGCGTATACATGATTTTGGTCCTCTTACAAAAGATGTGAATGAGCTATACAAAAGACTTAATACAAGGATTGATAAGTTCAAATCCTGGGAGTTTTTCTCTGCAAACACTGGCAGTCATCTTATCCAGAGATTCTGTGTCATGTTTGTTGAAGCCACTAACCTTGGAGGTAAACCAGAAATTATAGGTGACATTATAGCTTCGAATTTTCACAGGATAGTTACTCTACGAAAAAAGAGGGTTCAATCTGCTTCGAGCCTTGTCGGAGTTCTTTATGGCCTTACAGCAGGAATTGGTTTTACAATGTATATTTCTGTGGGTGTTATTGACCTTATGCAGAGTATGTTTGCCAGTGTAGAAATGCCGGCAGGAATGTCCATGGGGATGGTCATCTATACAAATGTGGGAGATGT
>JACIVZ010000092.1 GCA_014361205.1 Methanomethylovorans sp.
AGGAGATTAGAGCAAAAAGATATTGGAATCAACTAAAAGAAGTCAAATTCAAGCTATTGGTGCATAACCTTGACAGATCTATCAAGGTTATGATTGTTATAAAAATGAGGATTTCTACAGAGCCATTATTTCATTTATTTTATTTCTTTTTCTAGATAACTGAAAACTTCTTCAAGATCGTGATATAGAATGTAAGCATATTCATCGAGGGGAGTAGGCATATTATTAATTATAATAATCTTTCCTCCATGTTTTACAGTGTTAAGAGGCAAAGATGCTGCGGGATAGACCACCAAAGATGAACCTATGACTACCATAAGGTCAGCCTTGGAACTTTCAGAAATCGCTTGTATAAGAGACTTCTGATTAAGATTTTCGCCAAAGAAAATTATATCGGGTTTAACCAGACCTCCACACCCGTCACATGTGGGAACTACCTGCTGACTGTGCACTATTGATGCTATCTGGTTATAGGAAAATCTTCTGCCACATTGCAGGCATGTATGACTTGCAGGAGAACCATGGATCTCTATAACCCTCTTTGAACCTGCTTTCTGGTGAAGCATGTCAATGTTCTGAGTAATAATTGATTTTACTATGCCCTTTTCTTCTAATTTTGCCAGAACTTTATGTATGATATTGGGCTCTTTCTTATCCAAATTGTAAATAAAATCCTTTCCATGTGTATAAAAATAACTGGGATTCTTCTTGAAATAATCAATATCAAATATTTTATCAGCATCGAACTGTTTGTATAACCCTTTGCTTCCTCGAAAGTCAGGTATGCCTGAAAGGGTGGAGATACCTGCACCGCTCAAGAAGACACAATGACTGGAATCACGCAGTAGAGAAAGAAATTGATGCATACTGACAAATTATAGATAAACAATATATATCTTTATGTAATAGCTATAAATGTCTATTTTGCTATTTAAATGTCAGTATATGATTGATTTCATATCCATATTCAATCATACAATATTTGAAAACTGAAATGTTATGATGATCATCCAATAGTAAATAAATATAATAATAAATAAAATATATGATTTTTATTCAAATATCAATCCATGGAGTCAAGAGAAAATTTGTCAATAGTTAACACTGAACATAAATATCCAAATGAAGAAGAACTCATAGAACTTATAGAATCCAAGTTCTCTGGAGAGAATTATCACAAAAATTTGCTCAATGTTCTGAAAGAAAAAAGCTCAATATATCGTGGTGAACTTCTTAAAACTGCCTGTATGCTGCTTGATAAAGACCTTATGCTTGCAGTAGCTTTTTTTAAGAATCTTACCCAGGCATCAGCGAGCACAGAGCCTGAAGGTATAAGAAAATGGGCTGGTATCGGCATAAAGATATTTGAGCTGGATAAGGAGCTTGCTATTGATTATTTTTGTCATTCCGCTGCGCTCCTAAAGGATATGGACATAAATGAACTGGAAAAGTGGGCTCTGCAAGGTATAGCAATCTATGAAGAAGATTCATTCCTAGGAAGATCTTACTTTTCCCTGAAGTCTAAACAGTCCAAGGAATTTATTGAAAGTATTAAAGGCTCAATGGCACTCAATGAAATAATAAAAGTTCTCAGATATTATGCTCTTGGCTTGTCAGGTGTCAATTTTAATATTCTTCCTCGCAGGATGTTACAGGTGGAACAAGAACCCACTACTATGAATCCTGTTATCGATGGCAGGAACATCTACCTTGCACCCGTGATTAAAAAATACGGTGATTTTGAAAATAATTTAAGTATATATAAGCTAAGCATAATTCATGAGGTAGGGCATGTACAGTTCAGTTCCCATAAGATCAAACTTGAGGACGCAGCTGGCCTGCTGGAAGATATCAGAAACAGATACTCCTTCATAAAGAAAAAAACTCATCTTACTGGACTGCAACCTGAGGGTATCATTGATATTACTGACATAGTGGCTTTGTTTCCTAACAAAGCAATAGCAGGAACAATACTTGGCATTCTGGAAGATGCCAGAGTGGAATACAGAATAATGGAATACTATAGAGGAATCAGCTCAGAACTTGAGAGAATACGATATCAGATGCTTCTTACAAGGTCTGCTCCGCAAAATGAGCTTGAACAGTTTATGGAATCTCTTCTGTGGCTTTCGGCTGGACATGAACCTGTTTACAATATCAGTAAAGGTATAAAAGATCTTCTCAGCGAGATAAGGAACCTGCTGGAAGACAAGATTTTACAGGTGGGTTCATCTATTCTTGATTCTCTTGATACAACTTTCAGGATATATATCATGCTTGACGAATATATGGGTCCATTGAGCCAGAAGGACTATGAAGCATTGAAGAACATCGATTATCGAGGAGTGGATATAAGAACTTTTATCAAGAAAGACCTTTTTTCCCCCCCTTCACATGAGAACATTATCAGAAATTTCATTCCCGAAAATGAAGTGGAACCTTTTGTAGAGAAAGATGAGTCAAAAGAAGAAGTCAAACATCAACCTAAATATGCTATGAAAAAAAACTGGAAAATACGAGGTAGTTACAGGTATGATGAATGGGATGTCGTGTTAAACGACTATAAAGTGAATTGGTGTACTATCAATGAAATTGAGCCTTTTGGGATATCCAATTATTATTACAACGATGCATCAGAAAAATACAGGCATGAGATATTCCTTATCAAGTATTTATTTAACAGGATGAAGCCCCAAGCATTTCGCAGGATGAAAGGACAGAGAGATGGAACAGAGATTGACATCGATGCTTTCATAGATGCCTTGATACAAAAAAAATGTGGAATAAATCCTGAAGACAAGCTCTATCTTAGATGGGACAAACATGAAAGAGATGTTGCGACTCTTTTCCTCATAGATATCAGTTATTCTACCCACAAGACTGTGGGTTATGAAGGAAAGAGTATACTGGATGTCGAAAAAGATTCACTTATACTCATGATACAGGCTCTTGAAAGTATAGGAGATAAATATGCAATCTATGCATTTTCCGGTCAGACACGAGATGATGTTGAGTACTTTATCATCAAGGAGTTTGAGGAGGAACTATCGGACGATGTTGCACACAGGATAAGTCTGCTGGAACCAGTATCTAACACAAGGCTTGGACCTGCCATCCGTCATTCGATCATGAAACTTGAGAAAGTAGATACGAAAAATAAGATAATAATACTGTTATCAGATGGCGAGCCCTTCGATAATTCGCCGGGAGAAATTGCATATAAAGAAAGAATTGCTGAAGAGGATATCAGAACAGCAATTAAGGAAGGAAATGCTAAAGGAATTCATTTCTTCTGCATAACCGTTGATCCGGATCCAGGCAAATATCTGGACAATATTTTCTCTGAGGCTGGATATATAATAATAGACGATGCCAGTTCCCTTCCGGAAAGGCTTCCTCTGTTGTATAAAAGACTAACTACCTGATTCTTCTGTTTATAGAAGTATTTTATAAATGTCTATTATATTTTTGCCTATTTGCTCCCATGTAAATTGAGCAGAATAAGCGTAGATCTTCGTTGAATCCCAGGTTTTATCCAATCCCCACAAAATAGTCTCTGCTAATTTTTGTGAATTTGCAGGTTCAACCAGCAAGCCGTAATCATCTGAAACAATAATTTCCGGAACTCCGCCTACTTTTGTTCCTATAAATGGCTTGCCACAGCCCAGACATTCAAACATAACTGTCGGATTGCCTTCATTTAAACTTGGCAATACAAATATATCACATGCATTAATCCACATTGGAATCTCATTATGTAATTTACTGCCCGGGAGCTTTACATAATCCTCTAAGTCCGTTTTTTTTATTTGTCTCTTAAGTTTATGTTTCATCTCTCCTCCACCAACTATGAAACATAGCACATCTTTTCTGTGCTTTACCACTTCAGACATAGCATCAATCAGGTATTTGTGTCCCTTTATTTCTACCAGATTTCCTACGGCAACAATTATTTTCCTATTAAGGGGTATACCTAAAGCATTTCTGCATTTTTCCATATCCATAGGATGAAATTGATCTGGTCTGTATCCATTTGGCAATATATGGACAGGAGTTTTTACGTTTAATTTTTTAATATATGATAAATTACTGTTACTTACAGTTATAATTCTATCTGCTGAATTAAGCACATATTCTATTTTTTCTTTCCATTCATCATCCTGAAATGGTAAGTCGTAAATATCATATCCGTGCCCTGTGACTACAAAGGGAATATTATATTTTTCTTTAAGTTTTGCACCTGTATAGCCAGCCGACCATGTGAAATGCGAATGAATTAAATCAAATTCTATTTTGTTTTTATTAATTGATTTTTCAACTGCTTTTAAATGCTTTTCACCAAGTTTTTTATATTGGGACTTAAGAGGAGCGTAGACAATTGGTGTAGGGTAGACACGCAAATTAGAAGGAATATTATTAAGATCGATTTTATAATCTAATTTGAACGTTTCCAAAAAAGGTGTTTTAATGTACTTGTAAAATTCTGAAATTGGATTGGATCTGACCAGCACAGAGCATTCTTTGAAATAACTGCATGTACTGTTTATAGACTCTTTCTGGAAATTATTGTAAGCTTGTATTATATATAATGCTTTTTTGCCACTCTGGTTCAAGAAAACACTACTCCTGATTATTTTAAATTGTAGCAATCAGTATAAATAAAACTATTCAAAATAATTTTATTGACAATTTTACATGTTCATTTGCTGTAAGTTTTAAGATGGATATATTTGCAGTTTGCACTCTTTTGTCCACCATTTATATATTTCTTCCCCGCTTGTCATCCATGCATTTTTATCATAACAATATTTAAGTATTTTCTCATATAATAATTTCCAATTCTTTCTGATAGGCCAACTGAAAGGAGCATTATGCCATAATAAAGTTATGACACCATTATACTTTTCTGCTGTATCAATTAGTTTTTTACAAGATTCAAAAGCCTCATTCAAAGATCTTGTGATGGAAAACAAAGCACCATCCATAATGATCAGAGGTATTTCCAATATGTCAATCGCTTCTTGACTGTTTAAGTTATATGGATTAAATGGATGACACATACCGTTTCTAAATCCGATCATGTCATCATATCCAAGAGTAGTATCATACTTAAAACCTGCTTTTACTAATAATTCCCATGTATCTGGAATTTTAAATCTTAAATAATGATTTCTATAGCCAATGACATCTTTTCCCAACGTTTTCTCCAACCTCTTTTTCTCTTCTTTCATACTCTGTAAACTATTATATGTATAATATCCCCCATGTAAACCCACCTCACACTCATTATCAACTATATTTCCAAGCTCGTGTCCGATCTCTTCAATATCATAGCGGAATCTTACTGGATCTTCTTTTGCAGTAATAAAATAAAAAGACGATTTAGCATCATATTTTTGTTCTATGTTCATTATTTCCTTGAAATTTAAATATGGAGAATGATCATTTCCTTTAATCTTCCATAATATTTGGGGCATGAATGAATTATAGTCAAAGGACTTTAAGCAGTACAAAAAAGAAGAGAGTATGTGACTTAAGGGAGGATAAATGTCATCAATATCATGAGTTAAACACACTGCAAATTTTTTATTATCAGGATAGACTACATTAATACCTTCCGACAATAAAAATTCAGACACAACAGGTTTAAATGAATTTCGATATTTACTGGCTGCATAATTGAATCTGTCATGTTTATCTAATTTTATGGGAGAATATTCCTCTTTTCTGGTAAATATTTCCCAGAGTTCTGAATTTGGATCTAACATTATTGAAGACCTCCAATAATAGTAGCAATCTTTTCAGCTGCATCCCCGTTTCCAAACCTGTTTTTATGTAATTTCAGTGAAGGGTGGAAATCATTTACAGCCTGAAATATTTTGTCTTTATCGGTTCCAACCAGAATATTCCAGCCATCTTCAATTGTTTCTCCCCATTCTGAATTTTCCCTTAAAGTAATGCATGGAATTTTTAAAATGTAAGCCTCTTTCTGAATTCCACCTGAATCTGTAAGTATCATCTTTGAATGATTCATCAACTTTATAAAATCAAGGAAACCAAGAGGTTCTATCAATTTCACCGATGAATTTAGAATTTCGTAAAAGCCATATTCTTTCAATAATTTTTGAGTTCTTGGATGAACCGGAAATACGATAGTTTCATTCAATTGTGAAAATGCATCAACTATATTTTTCAGATTTTCCCTGTTGTCTGTATTACTTGCTCTGTGGATGGTAGCTACTATATAGCTTTTACTTTTCAGGTTAAGATCTGATAAAACAGTTGATTTGGTCTCAGCTATTTCTTTGTTGTATAATAGAGAATCAGCCATCACATCTCCGGTTAAATACACATTATTGGTTATCCCTTCCAGTCTGAGATTGTTAACTGCATTTTCAGTTGGACAGAATAAAAAATCAGAGCAATGATCAGTCAGGACCCGATTGATTTCTTCAGGCATGGATCTGTCAAAACTTCTTAATCCTGATTCTACATGTGCATTTTTAATATGTAATTTTGCAGCTGCCAGAGCTCCGGCAAGTGTCGAATTAGTATCACCATACGTCAAAACAAGCTCAGGTTCTTCTTTGATAAGCACTTCCTCTATCTTCTTTAGCATTTCTCCTGTCTGGTAGCCATGTGAACCTGAACCAATTCCAAGAAAATATTCAGGTTCTGGAATGTTTAATTCATTGAAAAAAACATTGTTCATTTTATAGTCATAGTGCTGACCTGTATGAATTAATATCTCATCATGTTTTTTTCTTAACTGTTTAGAAACTACAGAAGCTTTTATAAACTGAGGTCTCACACCGACTATACTTGCTATTTTCATGCTATCACCTTAGTTTGAATCAAAGAGAAAACCTGCTTTGGCTTCCTTTAAACTCTTTGGATAATTTTCTATAAACCATACTATAAAAGCGGTGACATCAATTTTATCACCCAGCAGCTTTTCCCGTTTTTTACTCCATTCATTCTTGAGTCCAGATATCTGTATAAGTTCCAGTGCTTTTTTCAATGCTTCTTCAGAATCACTGAAATTAAAAATAAGATTATATTTTTCTTCAAGTTCTATAAAATTTGACATATCATCTTTACCAACAAAAGAATTACAACGAATTGCGGGTACACCCAATACAGCAGCTTCTGTAGTCATGGTTTGACTATCGCCTATAAACATCTGGGCATAGTAGAGAAGATCATGTATTTTTTCCGGTGAAACTCTGACTCTATATTTTTCTAATTCCTGATCCATTTTTCCTTCTGATGTAATCAGCACACGTGTATACTTTTCAAGTTCTTTGACGAAATGTACCTTGTTTTGTATGCCATGATGACCAATATCATGGTCCGCACTCCAAGTAACAAATCTGAAAATTACAAATTTATCATCTTTAGTTAGGCCTAAATCATCAAGTGCAATTTGTGTGGGCTGAAAATAATTTGGATGTAAATAGGCAAGTTCCTTAAAGCCATTCAAAAAAACCTGGTTTTCACCTATCTTCTTTTTATATGAGGATGGAGTAAAAATAACCGTTGCAAAACGATCTGTCAGAAGGTGTTCTATTGCCCCTTTTTCAGAGTCTTCAAAAACAAGAGAGGGTTTGTGTATCAATTTTCCTACATGAGCACTGTATGCATTACCTGAACCTCCCACCAACATATCGGGTTTGAATGTTCTGGCAATTTTATATAGCTTTTTTTCAATTTTTATTAATTCCAATGCTTTTGAAAATAAATTGGGATGGGCATATCCCACAACATCATATTCAAACCCATAAGCATCCAATAAATTTAAAGACACATCTTTAGCAACTGCAGTTATTTTGCACATATGACCTTTACTTTCAAGTATTCTTATTGCATTCTTGAAAAAATGAACTTGAGCAGGATGACCAACATTAAAAAGTATTCTCATCATATCACCTGAGTAAAAATTTTTGTAATTATTTTATCATATGATTATTTCTAATTTGTATTTTTACTGACAATGAAAACAATAGCACATGGTAATTTTGTTATTTTTGATATAACAATATGTAGTTTTGTAGACAGAGATGTGAAAACAAATCGGCGCAGAATCTTTACTGTAACATGCCTGTCGTAAAAATATATTTTTTCAATATTGCTTCCCAAACTTTCAAAGAAAATTTTTAATTCATTTATTCTGTGATTTCTCCAGTTTGTTTTCCTAACAACTCCTGTAAGATTGGAATTGTGTACAAGGACCAGTATACCCCCTTTCG
>JACIVZ010000093.1 GCA_014361205.1 Methanomethylovorans sp.
ATCAAATCCAATTAATAATCTTTCATAAAGCATATAATATAAAAAAACATACCTTTAACAGATGAAGATTGAAAAGATAAATAAACTTCTAATCAGCACAGTAAAGAATTGGAGAGATAACAATTCCATCATCGATAGTGCTGCTCTGTCGTTCTATTTATTGTTAAGCCTGCCTGCAATTCTGCTTTTCTCTGTTTCCGTGGGTAGCCTCTTCCTGAGCTCCGGACAGGTTCAGGCAAGCATTGCGGAGTATTTGGAAGGAGTTGTCGATGTCACTTTCATTGCAATATTCTATGTTTATTTTTCAAATATGCCCGAAACAGGCTCTCTGTCTTTAAGTGCATTGACAGGGTTCCTTATTTTGATGTGGAGTGCAGGTAACATCTTTCGCCAGTTCAAGAAGTTCCTGGACAGGATATGGGAGGTACCAGTTTCCAAAGGTAATTTTGCCAGGAACTTTCTGGGGGATGCTGTGCTTTCAATGATAACGGTAATAATTTTTGGCGGACTCATTGTGGTCAGTACTTTGCTGGAAACCCTGATGCTCACAGGTTCAAGGCTCTTATATGCATACCTTCCCGTTTCTGGTGCTGTTCAATATGCGGGAACCAGCGCAGCTTTTATTGTCCTTGTGTTGCTCTTCACTTTTATATATCTTACACTGCCAGATGTTGACCTATGCCTGAGATGCATAGTAATAGGTTCCACTATAACTGCTTTTCTGATAACCATTGGGAAATATGCAGTTGTGTTCTACATGGCCCATAGTGACCTGACATCTGTTTATGGGGTCATTGGCTCAGTGATAGGTCTGCTGCTATGGATATATTATAGTTCCATTATTATAACCTTGGGAGCAGAGTTCATCAAAGTATATTCACAATACTTGTCAAAGCCCTGTGGACCATGATCCATCTGTGATAGCTGAAAAAAAAACCATAAACTTAAATCCTTTTCTTCAGAGTATTATACGGAGTAATTTCATGCCAACAATAGTGCATCTGGACATTCCGGCAGATGATCCGGAAAGAGCGAGCAAGTTTTATTCAAGACTTTTTGACTGGAAAATTGAATTGGACCCTGAATTTGACTATTATTTGGTTCATACCAAAGGTCTTGATGGTTCCGATGGTCTTGGGGGAGGCATAGGAAAGCGACAGGGCGATCAGAAGATAACAGCACATATAGGGGTCTCTTCAATTGATGAATACATCTCAAAAGTTGAGGCATTAGGTGGAAAAATCATAACCCCGAAGATGCCGGTCCCAGGATGGGGTTATCTTGTGATATGTCAGGATACGGAAAACAATAACTTTGGGCTGTGGGAAGAAAATCCTGAAGCAAAGTAAATAATTTTAGAATTTTTAATTTTATTTATATTTAACTACCTTCCTTTTACTTGTTAATCTTTTGTGAAAGAAAATACCAGCAACAATCAAACTCATAAATGTGACAGTCACCTTCGAAACTGCTGAGTTAATGTCTGTGCCAATAAGCATGGCATGCACAGTCACCATTATAAAAGCAAGATAATTAAGGTAATGTACTTTTTTCCAGTTTGCTATAAACTTCTTTCTGTATACTGCCACAATAGCTGCTACTGCAAAAAGATATAGTGCAGGTCTTCCTGCCAGTTCCAGGAACCTGATGGGAGGATAAAGTACAGGCAAAAATACCATTAAATCCTTTTTCTCGATTGCAAACGCAATTGGATGAACTAACATTAGCATTATTCCAGCTCTAGCCAGAAAATGGTGTACTTTTATGAAGGAACTGCCTAAAAGAAGCTTCATTTTTGATATATATTCAGAAGATACTATTACAAAAAATATAAATACATAAGCACAGAGACCTGTAAATCTGTATATCATTTTTAAGGTATCTTCTGGATTCCTTAGTACAGTAAATAATATTAGCAAAACTATTAACAAAAACAAAGTTATAATAATTAATTTTGGATTTTTGTAATATTTTTTGTGCATAAGATCTCTTTTTATCGGATTTATGTACTTTCAGTTTTTCTCTATTGTATATTTTATTATATCATGGATTGAATCTACATATTCCACATGGATTCCTATATTTTCTTCGATATAGGTTTTTGCATCAAGAATTACTGGCTTTCTTTCGATTATGGAAAAACCTCCGATGTTCTTTTCTACATAAGTATATTGTACAAGTCTTCTGTTATCTCTTGGCAAGAGAAACAATTCCTTTCCACTATCCTTTGCGGCCTGAGCTTTCTCTATCACTCCACCTATTTGTCCTATATTGCCATATTGGTCAATGGTACCTGTCATAGTGACACTATTGTTTAATTGTTCATTAGTAAGAGCAGAAATCATTATTAACGTCATGAGTGCTCCTGCACTGGGTCCGTCTACTGCCGGTACTTCACCAACTGCATGAATACTGAAAATTGTGTCACTTGACATTAAATTTGCACCTGTTATATTCTGTGCAACGAAAACAGCAGTATTAGCAGTATCCTGAAAAACTAGTCCCATAAGTGGTTTGGTTTCCACAAGCACCCTGCCTTTGCCTGGTTCCACTTCTACGGAAATGTTCATCATTGACCCTTTTTCAGTCACTCTTTGCCTGATAAAAGGACCATCAATTACTTGTTCAATACTCTGGTACACAGCCGGAGCCTGAAGGCTGGCTGTCCCCTTATATCCACCAGATAATAATCCCATACTGCTTCCAAGTTCATTCAGTTGCTGCCGATAAAAATCAATCTGAGAAGCATATGACTGAAGAGATACATTATCTTGGTTTATCCGTGCATAAAGTTCTTCATTTTCTTCTTCCAGCAAGTTGATACGTTCCTGCAATTGCTGTACCTGCTCATCTTTAACAGGTTGCTGCACTGCCAACAGATAGAAATTCGCTGTCAGCGAAACGATGAGCAGAAGAATTATTGCCCATTTTCTCATGGTAATGCATACTGACTTTTGAGTATATACACTTTACTTGAACTTGTTTGGCCGTAAAGTTCAAAAATTTATATATAATCTCATCATAATGATAATTTATATTTATACTATTCATTATATATTTATATTCTGAAATAACAAAGGATAGCTTGCAGAACACCTATAGGGTGGCTACAGATAAAAAAAATCATTTATGAAAAAGAGAGGTAGGATAAATGATAGCGAGGACAATTAAGCTAGGAGTGTACGGCTGCATAATTGCCTCAGCAGTAGTCTATGCTCAGTTCAACAACAGGTAACATGAAATCGTGAAAGATAATAATATTCCATTCCGCCTGATCTACAACATCAAAAGTTGTAATTTTTCTTAAAATCTCTTTTTTTCATTTACTAATAAGAACAATGAGATAAAACTAATCAGAGGCATCTTTATCTAAGAATAAATCAGTATTTAATTTTTTTTTGAAATTATATGTAAAATAAAAAAGTATTTATTTAGTCATCCTGATATCTAAATATACACAATATACAAAAACTAGTTACTAGTACCTCCTGGTAGAACAAGGGCTTTTGAAGGGAAAACAGGAGAGATCTAGTAAAAATTAAGAGGAGTGAAAGAAATTGGAAAAGGAAGTCTTTGCTGGAGCTATGGCTGCAGTTTCCCAGATAGAGAATATAACTAACGACAGGATAGAAGCACTGACTAAAAGTCATGGAATGACAAACATTGCAGCTATCTGTGCAGCTAATGCTATAGCCACTGAAGTGTTACGGGGTGTGAACATAATGCTCACAGATGAGGATTCACCCACTCTCCAGATAGATGATGTGCTGAAGAAAGGTATAGATGCTGCTGTTGAAGCAGGCGCTGATCCTGCTAATGCAGCCTTGTTCGCTGCTGTTATCTGTTACTTTGCCGGTTCCAATGCCCAGGCAGGCGTACCAGCAGGTAATAGAAAATTGGGAGCACTGGCAAGGATGGCCGCAAAAGTTCCGAGATCTGGCGTGTTAGCTGTACCCACACCCAAAAATAACAATAAAGTATCTGGTTTCGCTGCTGTGCAGGCATTGTATCAGGCACTTGCTGAAGGCAGGATCACAAAGGTCGTGGGTAAGGACCTGCCATTGGGAGTAGCAGGGGGTCCTTTATATGGTCACAATACCCTGGGCGAGGACATGGGATTTGCTGAGGTCGCAATTAACGGTGCAAAGGTGGCTACTCAAGGAATGATAGATGCTTACAGTGGTGCAGGTATATCCCCAAGTCCAGTGATCAGTGCCGTACTGGGTGTTGCTGCAACTCTTGAGGTTGTGCATCCGGATTCTTTTGTTGCAGAGGAATATGGTGACTTCTTTGATGTCAATAGTGCGTATCTTGCCGGTAAGGCAGCATGCGAAGTTGCCGGTATTCCTGAAAAATTACATATCAGGGGCACAAATGAGGAATATGATGCTGCAAGAGTGATAGGTGACATGGGAGTAATAATAAAGGACATTGGTGCACCCACAGTTGTAGGCATGATGACCTTTGGAGAGATGCTTTGTGTCTTCCAGGAAGCCATAGCCATTGGAGCAGGTTTTTCAGGTGGACCCATTATGCCTCCGCTGGGACATATGACCGCGGATGCTATTATAGCCTTGCGCTGTCTTATTTATACAGGTAATGACAAAGACAAAGCAGCGGATATCATAGCTAATATAAAGAAGACCGAATGGCTTGATCCGGAAATGGCTGCAATAGGTGCAAATACCATTGCAAGAAAGGCAGAACAGGTGCGCAGAGGTCCAATCACACATACAATAATAGCGGCTACAGATCCTGTAAGGACGGCTGCAATTTTCTACAGGGCGCAGAAAACCTATGATGACCTTAAAGCAGGAAAGTCTGTTGAAGATGTTGTAAAAGAACTTGATGAGCAAAGAAAGGCAACTGTAGAGAAGAATGCGGCAGCTATGCTGGGAAAGATGACGGGCCATAGAGTGGAGATAAAGATCCAAAAGGTTGTCGGTGGTGCCAGGCGCAGTCATCCGTTCACAAATTCTTACTATGGTTTTGACACAGATGCAGATGTGGACATTACGATTGATGGGAAAAAGTTCGAACTGCGGGGTTTGGGACAGAAGGTCATACCCGAAGCAATGCTCAACAATGATAAGGATATATTAGGCATAGTTCCATTAGCAGCTATTCCTGTAACTGAAATGCAGCTATCCGGGCATACCATAATCAACATCACAGTTCCCGCTGCAGTAGCCGCAGCCATGGGAGTAGAAGAGCCAACAGAAGCAGCAAAAAAATGTGAGCTTGGAGGAAAAGGGTGCAGTGCCGCTATCCCTGGTGCAAAAGCTAAAGCAAAAACAGTTGCCAAGCTTGCCAAGAAAATGATGGAAGCTATGGGATGAAACAAAATAAGATATGGTAAACTCCATATCTTATTTTTAAAAAATACGAGGTATCTCTGTGCTCCTGATGACAAATGTGGATAATATCAACTGTGAACATGTACCTTATCTAATTGATGAGCTGATGAAGAAAGGTGCAAGTAATGTGCATGTCTTGCCTGCTATCACCAAGAAAGGCAGAACTGAATATATTTTTTTAGTTGATACTGTCAGAGCTCATGCTGAAGAGCTGGCAGAGTTCATAGCACAGGAAACTGGAACCCTTGGTGTAAGGTTTCTGGAAAGCGAACATCATGCATTCGAACATGAAATAAGGCAGCTTGATGTTTCCTTTGGCAACAGCCATCAGGGTGTATTGTGGTGTGGACCCATAGATTTCAAGATCATACACAATATTAAAGGAACTATAATATCTGTGAGAGCAGAATATGAACAGATCAGGGAAGTTGCAGAAGAGCTCAGGCAGAAGAGAATGAATATTTCTTTCTATGAGATAAAGGAAATGATAGAACAGCGTGCTCTTATGCAATTTAAGAATTTTAGCGGGCAGTTGGAAAAAGAGGAGACAAGTCAAGCACATCCATTGTATTTTTCAGTGAATGGTTACGAGTAACAGTTCTAGAAAGCATCTTAAACTTTTAGTCAGATATCAACATAAATATGGACCTCAGAGATATCCTGCTTAAAATAAAGAACAACGAAACAGACTTGGATGTGGCCGAATCTCTTATACGCAGCATGGGTTATGTTCCAGTTTCCGACATTGCGAAAATAGATGTCTGTCGCACTCATCGTACAGGTATAATGGAAGCCATCCTTGCAGAAGGCAAGGAACCCGAAGATGTGGTCAAAATAGCGCAAGCTCATGTGGATGCATGTGGAAGGGTGCTTATAACACGTCTGAACGAAACAAATGTAAAGCTGCTGGAAGCTGCCTTCGGGCCTCAACAGCTGGAATGGGGAAAGTACAAGAAGACAGTGGTAGTACACAATGGAACGCCAGCTCCAAAAACTGGAGGTGTGGTGGCAATAATTTCTGCGGGCACTGCTGATATAACCGTTGCCGAAGAAGCACGCATAGTGGCGTCGGAAATGGGATGTGAGACCATTGCTATCTATGATGTGGGAGTTGCAGGTTTTCACAGGCTTGTAGGTGAGATGCTCAAGCTTCAGTCACATAAGCCGGATTCAATAGTGGTGGCTGCTGGCAGGGAAGGCACATTACCTACAGTTGTGTCGGGTCTGGTGGATGTGCCCGTGATCGGTGTTCCTGTATCCACAGGTTATGGTGCAGGCGCAAAAGGGGAGGCTGCATTACTTTCCATGCTGCAGTCATGTTCTGTGCTTGCTGTGGTGAACATCGATGCAGGATTCGTTGCAGGAGCTTTTGCTGCAAGGATAGCCAACAATGTTGCAAGGGCTCGTGACCGAAAGAATGAGGAGAAGCAGACATGAGGACGATCATCTTTGATGCTTTTTCAGGTGCTTCCGGGGATATGATCCTTGGAACACTTATCTCTCTGGGTGCTGACAGGGAAAAGATACGTGAAACAATAGAATCTGCAGTGGACGTAACAGTAAGGATAGGTGAAGCCAACAAAAGGGGTATTTCTGCAGTGGATGTGCATATAGATATAGCACATGAGGAACATGCACGCCATTATGATGACCTGGTAGACATCGTGGTGAATGCCGGTCTGCCTCCCAGAGTTGAACAGAGTGCACTAGCCGTTTTCGAGCTTATGGGCAAAGCAGAATCAAAAATACATGGTATATCCCTTGAGGAACTGCATTTTCATGAGGTCGGCCAAAACGATGCTTTAGCTGATGTTATAGGTTCCTGTTATGCAATGCACGAGATAGGTGCTGATGCAATCTTCTCTCTGCCCATTAATGTTGGTGGAGGCAGGGTAAAGGCTGCCCATGGTTTCATGCCTGTACCGGCTCCTGCCACCCTTGAGATCCTTCAGCTTACGGGTCTGTCATTCTATGGTTCAGGTAACAGGGAACTTCTCACTCCCACAGGAGCTGCCATCCTGGGTCATTTTGCCCGACCGATCGAGAGTTTGCCTAAAGGAAAGGTTCTCTCTGTAGGTTACGGGGCAGGAGATGCGGATACAGAAAATCCTAATGTACTGCGCAGCATCCTCATTGATACAGAAGATGACCTCTCCAGAGATTCCATAGAGGTGCTGGAAACAAATGTGGATGATGTAACCGGGGAAGTGTTGGGTAACCTGTTCGAAAAATTACTCTCAATGGGAGCCAAGGACGTTGCAATTATCCCCGCTACCATGAAAAAAGGGCGCACTGGACACATTATAAAAGTAATAACAAAACCTGAGCATAGTGCTGTCATTGCCCGTGAGCTCATGAAAGAAACGGGTACTTTAGGAATACGTGTAATCCCTACCAAACACCGCTATACAGCCGACAGGCGCATGGACAGAGTAAAGGTTGTCATAAGGGGAAAAACATATGATATCCCTGTGAAAATAGCTGAGGATCATACGGGTGAGATCTTGCATATTTCTGCAGAATACGAGGACTGTAAAAAAATTGCAAAAGAACTTGCAATTCCACTTAAAAATATAATAAGAAAAGTAGAAGAAAAAGCATGGAGCATCCATGGATCTGATGATTTATGCTGAATAATACATTATCATTCATTAAAATTATTTTTAATTTAAATTAAAATTAAATATTAAAATAACCTTTTTAACCTGCAGATTTCACTGATACAAAAAAAACTACGTATGATTATGC
>JACIVZ010000094.1 GCA_014361205.1 Methanomethylovorans sp.
TTGATATTGTTATTAGAATTAAATTAATATATTATAAATACTCATTAAATAATGTTCATGAATAAAAATAAAGTAATCTGTTTGAATTTAATAATTTATGTAATTTTATGTTTGTTTTTCATTCCTATGGCAGAGGCTGCAAATGTGGCAACTGTTCACGGTGCAATATATGATTGGGACACTTTTAATCTTCTCGAAAATACAATTGTTGAAGTAAATTCAACACCACCGCAGTCCCAAGTGGCAAAATATGGATTATACTCCTTCGAACTTCCAAGAGGAATTTACATCCTCAAAGCAAGTTATTATGAGAATGGTGAATTAGCATCATATACAGAACAGGTACTCAACATTACAGATGATGGAGATTATATATTAGACTTACTGCTTTTGCCAGCTTATCCGGATGGTAATTTCAGTCTAAATGACAGTCATACCAAACCCCCCTCCATGAATGAAGACAAATACCTGTTTGGAAAAACAAACTTATCAAAAAATATAATATTTATATTAACAGTTATATTATTTATTGGCGGAGTGATTGTACTTTTTATTTTAAAAAAGAGACACGATTCAGAGAAAGCTGATATTGAGAGAAGTTTACATGAAATTACTGAATTAGAAAACTTAGATTATAATGATTTAAATCTTCCTCAAGACCTTCAGCAGTTGATTGAAATAATTAAAGCTAATGGAGGGCGTATTACCCAGAGGGAGCTTCGTCGCAAAATAAATTATTCAGAAGCAAAAGTAAGTCTTATGATATCTGATCTTGAAAATCGTGGGATAATCGAGAAATTCAAAAAAGGCAGAGGTAACATTATATTGCTCAAAAAACGAGGTTCTACCTGATTTGTAATAATAATCATAGATAATAACAATCATGGCCAATACTAAAAAATTCAAGTGGCACCTTTCACTTATTTCTTTATTCCTAAAAGTTGTTCTGAAACACATATTTTTGCAATAATCGGATATTCAATGAAACAATGGTTTTAAAACTTAACCATGTTCAATATATCAATACTAAATTCAGGTGAAACTAGGTTAAACATGAAAATACATTTTGCAAATAAGAGAAGAGCTTGTATCCACATAAAACAGAATATATTCTGAACTCGGATGAAGACTCAGATTCCCCCGATGGTCTTAATATGCACAGAAATGAACGGGGAAAACCTTACACATTCCCAGCAAGATAATTACCAGTGGCATGCAACAGGACAAATATATAATCTATCCATGTGTATACCATGAAGAAAAGATCCATACCAACAGAAATCGGCATTTTGAGTTGTTATTTGAGAAAGCCAGCAATACCGATTTAACTATTCTGATGGAGATGAAAAATTATGCCAAGTTTAATGGAAATTTACCAGATGCTTCCAAAAACAAACTGCAAAAAATGTGGTAAAGCTACTTGTATGGCCTTTGCTGTAGATCTGCTGGCACGTAAGATTAACATTGATGAGTGCACTCCTCTAAAGGAAGAAAAATACAGGACTGCCTATGAAAAGCTGAAAGAGATGATAACTCCTGTTGGTGCTCTGACAGAAACAGGTTTTCTTGTACATGAGGACAAATGTATCGGCTGTGGCAACTGTGTAGTAGCATGCCCGGTAAATGTTGTAGCAGATCCAGAAGGAACAGCCAGTGGCAGAGCACCAAGTAACGATAAAGTTATTATAGTAATAAAGGATGGCATCGTACGTCCTGTAAATATTCAGGAATGTCGACGTTTTGGTCCTAACAAGACATTATGCTATGCTTGTATAGACACTTGCCCCACTAAAGCAATTGAATTTGTATGATTTCTTAAAGGAGAGATGACATTGTATAAAGGACCTTTTGTTTGTACAGGTTGTGCCTTACTTTGTGATGATATTGCAGCAGAAATACAGGATAACAGGATTATAAGAGTTGACACAGCTTGCCGAAAAGGTGTTTCAAGGATAAAGGGTTGCAGTTCACCTATGTCATGTATGGTGAATGGAAAAGCAGTCGATATTGATACTGCAATAAAGGAAGCTGCTATGATATTGAAATCTTCAAAGCATCCACTTATTTTCGGGCATGGTAATTGCACACTTGAAACACAGAAAAAGACAATTGAGCTTGCAAGAAAAATTTATGCACATATTGACGATACATCTTCTTTCTGTCAGGGTCCTCTGATTGAGGCCATTCTTAATGAAAAGCTACCTACCTGTACGTTGGAAGAAGTACGTCATAAGGCGGATGTTGTTATTTTTTGGGGAGCTGATCCCTCAAACTCTCATCCAAGACACTTGTCTATGTATTCATACTTCCCTCGGGGAAAAGAACGGCAGAGAGGTTGGGAAGAAGACAGGACTGCCATAACTATAGATATTCGCAAATCTGATACTGCTGCTCTTTGCGGTGATAAGTTCTATGAGATACCCATTAATGGCGATTCGGAATTTATTAATGCACTCTTCAGTGCTTTATCCAATAAAGTTCCTAAGACATCGTTTAATATGGACCCAAAAAAGATATTGGAATTAGCCAATATTCTAAAAAAATCAGATTTTGGTGTGATCTTTGCAGGTCTTGGAATGGTATATTCACTGGATTCGCTGGAACCTTTGTTGCGATTGATCAATAAACTTAATGAAACTTCGAAATTTTACCTCATACCTATGGTGGGGCAATACAATATGCGTGGTTTTGACCATACACTTTTTAAAGAAACAGGCTATATCAATCGGGTGTATTTTGGTAGAGAAAAAATTGAACATGGACCACAACATTCTATCATAGAGCTTATTAATAATAATGTTGTGGATGCTGCTCTTATTATAGGTTCAGATCCACTTGCAAGCTTACCCGGAGAGATTGCGAAAAAACTTGCAAATGTACCACTGATTACTATTGATCCATGTAATAATCTTACTTCTCAGAGATCAAAAGTGACTATTTCTTCTGCGCTTAGCGGTGTGGAATGTGCAGGCACTGCAATACGTATGGACGGTGTGGAAGTAACTCTTAAACAGATTATTGAGACTGATAGGTTTTCAGATGAACAGATTATTAAACAGATTATGGGGAAGATATAATGGGATTCGGACAATTCCTCACAGAACCGGAGTTTAAGTTCATCATTGTTACACATAGAGATATATTTCAGAATATTTCTCAGGAAATTTCCAGGTTTGGTAATGAATATGCTGAACGATCTTCTGTTATTACACTGGATAAAGACGATATGAAGAAAATGGGATTAAAAGCAGGAGATACGGTTGTTGCAAAAAACACATCCGCAAGAGTGGTATTGAAGGTAGAAAGTTCAGTTTATGAGAAACCTCATCCAGGGATAGCTTTCATGATAAATGGACCATGGGCAAATGCTCTTGTTCCGGCTGATACAGGCGGTACAGGCGTACCACGTTTTAAAAAGATTGAGGTAACGTTATCAAGATCAAAAACTGAAAAGGTAACACCACTTAATGATTTAATTTAGTAAATATAAGGAAGATATAAATGACCGAGAACGCAGAAAAATTTTGGGAAGGAAAAAATTATCTTGTAATAACCGACAGCTCAAAGCCGGCTATTAAAATGACAATAGATGAGCTCAAAAAAAGAGGCATGTCCGTGCAGGTAATAAATATCAGAGAGATGGACGAAGATAAGATAAATGCTTCACTCAAAGCTTTGTCCCTCCCTATCGATAAAATAGTAATAGGAATCACAAAAATGGAACCTGCACTGATCATGAATTATCTTATAGAAAAAGGTTGTAAAGATATCTGGGTTCATTGGAGAACTGACACTGAAAAAGTACGCCAAATGGCTTCAAACAAAGACTACAATATATTGATAGGCAAATGTCCAATGCTATATCTTGGTAAAGGAGTAAGCATTCATGGAGTGCATAGGTTGATTGCACGTTCTTTAGGAAAGTATTAATCTCTTACATCTAATTTTTGTTGAAGGTATAGTTGTAATCTCTATAATGACTTGAAATAGTACCTAATATGGTGAATTATGGTAATATCTCTGTCTCATGCTGGAATCGGTTTACTAATAGTTTTATATCTGGGATTACGCGGAAGAGAAAGTAAACTTGTAGTTTTGTTTTCAATTCTCCCAGATTTTGATGTTATACCTTACTCACTGTTTCTGATATTGGAAAATAAACTTGACCATGAGACTAGGAACATTTTGTTTTACTTGATGGGACATAGGGAATTCATGCATTCAGTATTATTTTTTTTAATTACTATACTAATTCTTCATAAACTTGAAAAAAATAGCCGTCTTACGATTGCATGTAGTCTGGCAATGTTTAGCCATCTGTACCTGGATTATGCAACAAGCTGGAAAATGCGTCCTTTTTTTCCATTTGTAAAAGAGAGCTCTACTCTTGGAGCTTTTTATTTTTTTGATCCTCTCGTAACTGTAATTTCTCTTATACCTTTTTTTATATTATTAATGGAGTATCAGAGAAAGAAAGGAAAATGGCCTATAACAGAACCAATACATGAATATGTGCAACAGAATAAAAGGTTCATAATTGTTTCAATAATATGCATTTTTGTTATCTGGTGCTCTATGGCTCCTCTTATCAAACTCCTGTTGATTAACCATGTCTCTGCTAAGGAAAATAACCTAGTATCATATCAGAATACTGCACCAATATCACCTGGAAAATTTATAGGAACATACCGTTTTAATGAAACGCATTACAAAATTTTTGAAATAACTTACTGGAACGGAATTTGCAGATCGGATTTCATTCCAGAAAAATCTTTCTGCAATATTACAGATAATAACTCCGTATACATCTCCAGAGCTGCTCTTCTATATGATTCTGGCTTACCGAAAGAGATAGATTACCCTGTGTACAATATCACAGAAAACTCAACTACTGCTATTGTTACAATTTCAGATGCCCGATCTGTTTATGTAAAGTATTGGGCATATTACAAGGTACAATATACATTCGTATTTGATAAGCAGAATTCTAATTTTGCTGTTTTCTTAAAAGATTTAAGAAAAGAAAAACGCCCCGTGGCTTTAAACAGATTCATTAAATCCTACTGAAACAATATATTGCCAAATCAAAGAAATATACATCAAACATCATTCTGATTCTTGCAGATTCAAGCGTTGCATATTAATAAGATAGCTGGCAAATGAGTTCAATAGGAGGTTTTTCATTGGTAGACGAAGACGATCTTGAAGAAATCATAATGAGCAAACCCGGTCCTCGTGAAGCAAAAAAGATGGAACATGATATGCTAAACAGAGCCGCTTCCAATCCGGTGCGCCGTAAGATAATCAAAGAGATAGGAATTTACGGTGCTTCGAAGGAAGAAATTCTCAGTAAACTGGGTCTGCAAGAGACAGCCTTCAAGTTCCAGATTGAATACCTTCTGCACCAGGAGCTTGTAAAAGAGGAAGAGGGTAAATATCGTCTCACTGATAAGGGTCTTGAAATATTTGAAATGCACAGATGAATTTTTTTTGTCAGGAAAATTCATTTTATCCGACTGCATGATTATTTCCTGCAATACATTGTGTAGTTATGGGATTCGTGGCATAATATTAATCTAAGGTTCATGTTATTTACTCATCCATGAGTGGCATTATCTCCATAAAGGGACTTAACAAAAGCTTCGCAGGTCATACTGCATTACATAATATTGAGTTGAATATCGAAAAAGGAGAGTTTGTGATTATTATTGGTCCCAATGGTGCAGGAAAAACTACACTTCTTAAGATACTTGAAACTCTTGTAAGACCTTCTTCTGGATCAGTGGAAATAAGTGGAATGTCACTTAGTAAGTCACCTGTGCAGATCCGCAAAATAATAGGTGCTATCTCACATGAAAGTTATCTCTATAACGACTTAACGGTAGAAGAAAATTTGCGTTTTTATGGTAAAATGTATGGACTATCGAATAATGAACTAAGTTTAAGAATTCAACAGCTACTTAAACAAATGCATCTTGAATACTCGTATATGGATAGGGTAAGCACACTATCCCGGGGTATGAAGCAGCGTTTGTCTATCGCCCGTTCTTTAATTCATGATCCTGAAATTCTGCTGATGGATGAACCCTATACCGGTCTTGATCTGCAATCTGCCTGCGATTTTGAGAGAATAATCCTTGAAAACAGCAAAAAGGTCACTGTACTAATGGTTACACATGATCTTGACAGGACATATAATATGTGTGACAGAGTCGTTATACTTAGAAGTGGGAAGATATCTTCAGATATCCAACGAAAGGACATAAATTCTATTGAAGAGCTCAAGAACATCTATTCCAAGGTATTCATGGAGGAGCATGAGAAGTAGCCTTTCGATTGCAGTAAAGGACTTGCGTGCAGAATTGCGCACAAAACAAGTGCTCAATTCCATGCTTATATTCACTCTTGTGGTGATGGTAATCTTAAGTCTGTCTTTAAGCGATGTACTTAGCGAGTCTTCGGTCATTGAACGTCTTGCTCCAGGATTAATCTGGATTGCTTTCGTTTTCGCTGGAACAGTGGGGATTTCCCGGGCATATGTTTCTGAAATTGAGAATGGTTGTCTGGAAGCACTAAGACTTTGTCCGGTAGATTGTGCAGCCATATATACAGGTAAGGTAATATCTGGCATGTGTCTGATGCTTATCGTAGAAATAGCTGCAATACCCGTTTTTATAGTATTTTTCAATTATAATATTCCCCACCTTCCTGAAATATTTTTAATTATACTGCTAGGTACAGCGGGTTTTTCGGCAGTTGGTACTTTGCTCGCAGCGCTGAGTGTCAATACACGTACCAGAGAAATTATGCTCCCTGTACTATTGATTCCTCTACTTTTACCTGTGCTTATTCCTACCATCATTGCCACAGCTAAAATACTCGCAGGAGATGGAATATTCCAGATAATCAGTGAACTGCGGCTGATAGTTCTATATGATATTGTGTTCTTTACCTTGGCACGTTTGTTGTTCGAACATACATTGGAAGGATAATTTAGATAGATAAGAGGAAATATAATTAAATAATATACATCGGCAGAAAAGGATATGAGACAAAATTATGGATAATAAAAAATTAAAGATATTGGCTTTTATAACATCTGCCCTCGTGTTGATGGCAATGTATATGATTTTTTTTTATTTACCTGTCATGAAATCTGGTTCGGGAGAAGTGCTTGACAGCAGTTTCAGGATATTTTATATTCACATGCCTGTAGCCATTACTGCGTATTTTGCCTTCCTTATTGTTTTTGCTGCAAGTATAATGCATCTTAAATCCCATGATATCAAATGGGATATTTATGCAAGGTCAGCAGCGGAGATTGGAGTTATCTTTTCTTTTTTGGTACTCGTAACAGGTTCTATCTGGGCTAAGGCTACATGGGGATGGTACTGGATATGGGAACCACGGCTTACAACATCCCTTGCACTTTTTCTTGTTTATCTCGCATACCTTTTGCTACGTCAGGCTATAGACGAGCCACAATCTAAAGCCAAACTGTCAGCAGTTTTTGGAATTGTTGGCTTTGTTTCAGTTCCTCTTAGTTTTTTTTCTATACGTCTATGGCGTTCAGTGCACCCTTTAATGTTTGGGGATGCAACTTATGGCAGCACTGGAGGGGGACTGGAGGGGTTTGCTCTCCAGCTTACATTATTAGTAAATTTCCTTGCATTCATTTCCCTATTCATAACATTGTTTTTTTATAAAATAAACATTGAAGCAGTTAAAGAAGAGATTCGGCTTATGAGGACATCACAGCATTAAAGAAAAGATACACAATAGACATGTAATTATATTAATTAATGGCTCTGTAGAAATCCTCATTTTTATAACAATCATAACCTTGATAGATCTGTCAAGGTTATGCACCAATAGCTTGAATTTGACTTCTTTTAGTTGATTCCAATATCTTTTTGCTCTAATCTCCT
>JACIVZ010000095.1 GCA_014361205.1 Methanomethylovorans sp.
TATCAGTTTTTGATACTTGCAGGACTACAAAATTGTTTTAAACAAATAAATTCATTTGGGAGGTTCTTTTGACAAAATATTGTCTAATTAGAATTGGGAATATTTGGAGCTAATTAGATGGTCTCTTGTATAAAGAGGGGTCATTGAAAACCTTATGATCTTTCCGGCAGATACTTATTTACCTAAATAGTTGCTAATTATAATTGATATCCATTATATACCACACCAAAACAAAAGCACAACAGTTTTTCATTTTTTAATATTAAAACTTTTATAACACAATTAAGGCAAGACTATACGTATTTAACTGAAGAGTATAAATGTAGATAAGAGAAGAAATATTATGAATATAATAGACCAATTAGGTTTGGATCCTTTTCTATTGGATTTCTTAGAGAAATTGGGTGTATCTCTTTTGATAGGTCTGCTAATAGGCCTTGAACGTGAGCATTGGAGAAAGGATAAAACTATCTATGCAGGCGTAAGGACTTTCACCATCACCGCTCTTATGGGCACTCTTGCCACATTGATAGAGCCTTTAGTTTCTTTTGACATACTTCTTATTACTACAATATTCATGACTTTTGCCTGTCTTATGATTGTATATGCCTTAAACGTAGTATACGGGCTTTCTGGGCTTACCAGTTCTATTGCATTATTTTTCACATATCTTCTTGGTATAATGGTAGCCAAAGGTCTGTTTTTAGTTTCCATAGTTTTTGCTGTTGTGCTGACTTTTATTCTTATAGAAAAAAAACCACTGCACACTTTTGCAGAGAATCTCTCTGAACAGGATATAGCCAGTGCACTTAAATTTCTGGCAGTTGCCTTTGTACTATATCCCCTTGCACCGGAGGAACCCATATATGATATTATCAATCTAAAATCCGCTATACTTATAGTAGTACTCGTCTCCTTTATAAGCTTTATAAGTTATCTGTCTCTAAGAAGACTTGGATCAAGTGTAGGTATAGCATATTCCGGACTTTTTGGAGGTTTTATAAGCAGTGAAGCGACTGTCGTTGCATTATCAAATCTATCACTTAAAAAACCATATCTGGTGGAGAACATCTATACTGGTTCTTTATTGGCAGTTATCTCAATGATCATCAGTAATTTGCTTATAGCAATTATAGTTGACACAAGTGGTGTGATTGCCCTTCTAATGTTACCTCCATTTATTTTTATGGCTCTTGTCACAGTTTCATTTATATTATTCGGAAACAGGAATATGGAAGCAATTCCAGAAAAACTTGAGATCGGTTCGCCTTTTGCTCTGGGACCTGCTTTCAAATTTGGAGTAATATTTCTATTTTTCATGTTTCTTGCAAACGCTGCAAATGATCTTGCAGGTTCTGCAGGGACTTATGCTACTGCTCTTGGAGGAATTGTTAGTAGTTCCGCTGTAACTGCATCAGTGGCAGCTATTGCAATCAATGGAAACATATCTTTTCAGACTGCAGCGGAGACAGCTGTACTGGCAGGCATTATAAGCACATTGACTAAACCTATATACATAAAGATAACTGGTTCCAAGGAACTCTTTAACCGATCTCTTGTTTCTTTTTTGGTCATTGTAATAACGGGCACCTTGGCATTATTGATATGGGCTGCATTTAAACGCGGAATAATGATGTCTTAATTTAAAGTTAAATGAGAAGATGTTATGCTGGAAAATATTGATCTTTCTGTATCTATGAGTAAAGAAGAATATAAGACAAGGATAGATGACCTTTACATCCGCATAGGAGAACTGCAACGTGAGGCCTGGAAGATGGCGATACCTATAATTATCGTATTTGAAGGGTGGCATGCTTCCGGCATGGCAGAAATTATCAATCGTTGCATAATTGGACTGAATCCAATGGGTTTCAGATATCACGTTACGACTAAACCTACTTATGAAGAGGAAAAAAAACCACTATTTTGGAGATTCTGGCGGGATATACCTGCATATGGCAGTATAGGAATCTTTGATAGAAGTTGGTATAGTCGAACGGTCATAGAGTATTTAGATAGAAAAGGTGATAAAGACAAAATTGAACGTTGCGTGAAAAAAATCAATGTTTTTGAAAGGCAACTTTCAGATGATGGATATCTCTTAATTAAATTCTTTATGCATATCAGTAAGGAAGAACAGCAGAAAAGATTATTTGAATACAAAAAAAAAGGTATACCGCTCTGTGTGGTTGATGAAGAACTTGATTATTTTAATGAATATGACAACTATAAGTCAGTGGTTGATAAGATAATCGAATGCACACACACTGAATATGCTCCGTGGACTATTATTGAAGCTGAAGAATTTAATCATGCAACAGTAAAAGTGCTTTCTACTGCAATTAATATGATAGAATCTCGTACTATACGCAGAAATAATTTACACTTCAGCTCTCAGCGAACTAAACTCACCAGTTATTCTGCATGTGCTCCTAAAATTTCAGAAGTGGATCTTTCCCAGAAAATAGAACAAGATGAGTATGAAGAAAAAAAGGATTATTACCAGGAAAGGTTGGGGGAACTACAGTACAAATTATTCAGGAAAAAAATACCTCTGATAGTTGTTTTTGAAGGTTGGGATGCTTCAGGTAAAGGTGGTAATATAAGAAGGATTGTCAAAAAAATGGACCCCAGACTTTATACAGTGGAAGCGGTGGGAGTACCCAATGATTTAGAAAAAAGCTATCATTATCTTTGGCGCTTTTATAAGAAAATACCCGAAGCTGGTCATATAGCCATTTTTGACAGAAGCTGGTATGGAAGAGTTTTAGTGGAAAGAGTTGAAGCCTTTTCCACAGAAGAACAATGGAAAAGAGCATATAACGAAATTAACGAATTCGAAGAAATACTTGCAGATTTTGGAACTATCATAGTCAAGTTTTGGCTACACATAGACAAAAAAGAACAATTGAGAAGATTTGAAAACAGAGAAAATACTCCATACAAAAAATGGAAGATTACTCCAGATGACTGGAGGAACAGAGAAAAATGGGATGCTTATCTTGAAGCGGCAGATGAGATGCTTTCAAGGACACATACCAATTACGCTCCATGGACAATTATAGAAGCAAACGATAAAAAATATGCCAGAATTAAAATACTCAGGAACCTTGTAGAAAATATCGAGAAGCACTTGTAGCCAGTAGCAAATTTATTTTCATCAATTGGCCGAAAAATTCTCTGTAGATCAAAAAAATCTCCACATATCCCTCTTGCTATCAGCTCTATAACATCTATATGGGATACCTTCTGTGCAAACTGTGAAGCCATGGACAGTTTCCTGTATGATTTGGACTGCAGTTTTTCAGCTTTTCTTTGGTTGTCTTTTTCCTGTGCAGGAAAGTTTTTAATACTGTAACGGACCATAATTTATGCAGTAACTCCTTAGGAAGAAAAGTACACCACCATCTTCTGGTTACTACTATCTACTGGTTGATACTTTTAATATGAAGAAATTAGTATTATAAATAAAATATAAAAACAAAAGAGGAAGTTTCCTGCATTGAAATGCTTCATACAAATTGATACAACTCTTCTGTCTCATGGTCTGAAAGTACTTTTCTCAGATCCAAAAGGATTAGCAACCGGTTATCAAGTTTTCCAACTCCTTGAATATAATTGGCTGACATACCAGATGTTATTATTTCAGGTGCCGGATCTACACTGTTAACAGGAATGCGCAGCACTTCACTTACTGAATTCACCATCATACCTATAACTTGCTTTTCCAGCTCCACAACAATAACTTTATATTCATCGTTTTTTTCTGAAGAAAAAATATTAAACTTTTTTCCCAGATTAACTACTACTATTATCTTTCCTCGCAGGTTAATTACACCTTCCACATATTCAGGTGCTTGAGGTATGGCTGTTATCACAGGCATTTTTATGATTTCTTGTACTGCCATGATATCTACTCCAAACTCCTCACCTCCGAGCTTAAAGATTACAAGCTGTAAAAGATCTCTATCGGTGTGCTGTTCTAATGAGAGTTTTTGCATGAGAGCATTCATTAATGATTCCTCATTTTTTAAATGTGTACAGATTGTGAACTACTGGACCTGCAATAAGTTTGGTTTTTGTGTTCGGATTTTGGAGCAATCCTTTGAATACCTTTGACCGAAGTCTCTTCTACTTTTCTGTGATTTTCTTTAACTTCTAAATCAAGATTATTATCCAATATAAATTTCTTAACCACAGACATCATATTATCTGCAAGTGCAGCAAGTTTCTCTGCAGATTTTGCAAGTTCCTGCATCCCTGCAGTTTGTTCCTCAACCGCTGCTGAGGCTTGCTGGGTTCCTGCTGCAGATTGCTCTGAAATTGTGGAAACTTCTTCCATTGAAGCAGTGATCTCTTGGATAGAAGCTGACTGTTCTTCTGCAGCTGCAGCAATTTCCTGAACCATAAATGCTATCTGGTTTCCTCCTTCTACAACTTTTATCATACTTTCAGTAGCTTCATTCATAGCAGCTGTACCTTTGGCAACTTCATCAGAACTTTTATTGATAGAAGTGACAGCATTTCTTGTACCTTCCTGAATGTCGTGAATAAGATCTGCTATCTGCTTTGCAGCATTACCTGAATCTTCTGCTAATTTACGGACTTCATCAGCAACAACTGCAAATCCTCTTCCATGTTCTCCGGCACGTGCTGCTTCAATGGCTGCATTAAGAGCAAGCAAGTTAGTCTGATCTGCGATGCTCGTAATCAAACTTACTATTTCACTGATCTGGCTTGACTTTTTATCCAGTTGTTTTATCACTTCACCAGCTTCAGCTTCAGCTTTCTGAATATCACCCATTTTTAAAATGAGTTCTTCAGTTGACTTATTCATGATTTTAATCATTTCATTAGACTGTGCAGCAGTTTCGGCAGCTTTCTGGGAATTCGATGCAACTTCCTGAACTGTCTTTGTCATGTCTACCATTGCCCTGGATACATCAGCAGACTTTGCAGCCTGATCCTGAGCACCTTTTGAGATTTCGCTAACGGTTTCAGCTATTTGATTAGATGCGGCTGTCATCTCTTCGGTAGAAGCAGACATAGACTCTGCTGTAATCGCTACGTTGCTTGCACCTTCATTAACCAGTGAAACTATAGCATTCAGTGAGCGTCTGCTTTCTTCTATACCATCAGTAATAAACTTAAAGTCACCAACCCCCTCTACCTGCACTTTACGTGAAAGATCATTATTTGCTATTGAACTGAGCACTTCACTGGAATCATTTATAAGAGCCTGTAGCTGCTCACCAAACTGGTTCAAGGTGTCTGCAAGTTTTTTGAAATCACCTTGTACATCGATATCCATTCTTGCAGAAAGATCTCCTTTTGCATATGCATCAATTACTTTTGAAGCAACATTGAGTGGCTCAATGACTGCGTCCAGTGTTGCATTGACACCTTCAACAACGCGGCGGAACTCACCTTTATGTCTAGTAGCATCAGCCCTTGTATCCAGTTTACCTTCAACAGCTGCTTTTGAAAGCATGAGAGAATCATCAACAAGCATCTGTATGTTCTCTATCATTTTAATAAAAGCCGGAATCAGTTGGTCATTTTCTGATAATCTGCCAATTTTCCTGTATTGTTCGATTTCATGAAGATCACCAGCTGCAACATTGATAAAAGCATTCTGCACATTGATGATTTTCTGTCTGATTTCGTTTGTGGCCTTTGCTACATCTGCAAATATACCCTGATAATTGCCTTCAACTTTCTTTGTACAATCATTTACTGCCAAAGTTTGCATAACCTTATTGCTCTCAACTAGACCGCCAAGTCCATCGATACATGCATTGATATTATTTTTGATTTCGTTAAAGTCACCTTTGTATTCATCTGTTATTTTTTCAGGAATTTCTCCCCTTGATATACAGGCTACCTTGTCAGCAGCTACATTCAGTGGGTTTACAAGAGCATCCATTGAATAATTCACAGCTTTTACAGCCTCTTCAAATTTACCTTTGAACCTTGTAACATCAATTCTATGGTCAAGTCTTCCTTCTTCAGTAGCCTTGCCTAATTCAAGAAATTCCTCTGTCAGACCTAAGACATTTTCCATCAACCTGATAGTGTTTGGCAGAAGTTCATCATTATCAGATCTCTTTCCTGCTTTTTTATAGCGTTCAAGATCACTGAAATCACCTCTTGCCATATACTCGAAGGTACGGGTAATATTTGCCAGGCGAGCACGAACTTCATTGACAGCAGTTGCATTTTCTGCAAATATACCTTTATACTTGTCACCTTCCATACTGCACGTAAGATCATTTACAGCAAGCTTTTTGAGCACATCGGTGCTTTCCTGAAGGGGGCCTCCAACAGAATCAAGTGTCTGATTCAGTGCAGAAATTATATTTCTGTATTTTCCCATATGTTTTGATTCATCTGCACGGAGATTCACATCTCCCTCGATTCCTGCCTGAGCCAGTTTGTTTGCATCCTCAAGAAGTGAATTAATAGCAAAGACACAATTGTTGAGATTCTCTTTCATTTCTCCATATGAGCCTTTATATTCTTTCGTTATGGCAGGTGGTATATCACCATTGGCAATCCTGTTCACATATTTCATTGCCGCCAGGAAAGGATCAACTATTGAGTCAATACAGCTGTTTACCCCTTCCATGATCTTGAGGTAGTTGCCTGAATATCCAGTTGTATCGAGTCTTGCATCAAGCTGACCATTGACAATAGAGTTGGACATAGCTAATACTTTGTTTGTAATTTCTATTTCTTTTGTCATGTCATAAATGAATTCGACAGTACCTATTATTTCTCCGGAAGAATCCTTAATTGGTGAAGCAGTGTAACGTACTGGTATATTTTTTGAAGATACATTGGCAATTGTTTCACCGGTATGTGTCTCATTTTTTTTCATTGCAATTGAAGATTTACATTTTTCAGTATTACAATGGCCTGTGTTAAGTAGTTCAAAGCATTTTTTTCCATGACATTTTTCAATTGGCAGTCCAGCAAAGTTTGCTGCGGCCTTATTTATATATATTATATTAAAATTTTTATCAATGCATAAAATTGGCATGGGGGCATTGTCCAGGATGTTTGTACGCATAGACATCTCAGCAATCATCTTATTGAAAGAGGTTACAAGCTCGTTGTGTTTTGTTTCCTTTTTTGGTTCGATTCGTATAGAAAAATCACCTTTGTTAGCTTTTTCAACGACATCCGATATCTCATCAAGCATCTTCCAGTCTTTATTGGTTGCAGAATGCAGCATTTTTGGAATATCATCTAACATTACGCATCACATTCCATATCTTTTATTAAAACTTATATATTATAAATTTCCTGAGTATTAAAAATCATTAAATCTTTAGATATATAAATATA
>JACIVZ010000096.1 GCA_014361205.1 Methanomethylovorans sp.
TGCAAAACTAATTAAATCTTCCATATTTATTAATTTACTTAGCTATTATTTATATTTTAGTAGAATGTAGTCCTAAAGAGGGTGGGTTTATCGAAATTCTCTATAGAAATTGTGGATTTTCCTGCAGGTACTACTGCAGTTGCCACAGGTGAGCCAGCATATCTTATAGCAATGTCAGAAGAAATGAGTTCAAGTCTTAGATCCATGTTAATTCTTGCCTTTATTCTGATGATTATTGGACTTAAAATTGTTTTTAGGCATGTAAGATGGTCTTTACTTCCAATACCTGTTATTCTGGTGGGGCTAATTTTTACTTTTGGTGCCATGGGTTTCCTCAATATCCCGATGACCATGGCCTCGATGGCAGTATTTCCTATTCTTATTGGATTGGGAGCTGATTATGCAATTCAGTTCCAGAATCGTATTGAAGAGGAACTTTCAAAAAATGAATTTGCAGAGGAGGCTGTGATTGATACAATCAAGCATACTGGACCAGCAGTAGCTACAGCTGTAGTGGCAACTTCTTTGGGTTTTATTGCACTGTTCATTTCGCCTGTTCCGATGATACAGGACTTTGGAAAGATGAGCCTGATAGGAGTAATTTTATGTTATCTTGTTTCAATGTTTGTTCTTGTAGCATTGCTGTACCAGCTCGATAAAAGATCATTGGAAAAGGAAGCTGAAAGGAAAACAAAAAAAGAACACAAGGGTCATAACAAAATTGTAAAGGCATCAAAAGAACAGATTTCACCTCTTGGGCACTATCTTGCAAAAATCTCTCTTCTGACAACAGAACATTATGCTATTGTTATAACACTTGCAACTGTTTTTGCAGTTATAGGGTTATATGCAGATGAGCATGTAGGAGTTCAGACAGATACAAAGGATTTCGTGCCTCAGGACATGAAAGCACTTCAGGATCTGAACAAACTCAACAGGATCATGGGAGGCACCGACCAGATAAATGTAATAATAAGGACCGACGACATCATGGATCCGGATCTGCTTCAATGGATGGTTGATTTCGGTAAAGTGGAAGAGGAACGCCATAATCATATTACTGGCTTTAGTAGTATAGGCTCTCTGATATATTCCATCTATGGTTCAATACCTTCTGATAGGGATGAAGCAGTGTCCATAACTGAAAGCATGTCCTCTGTTATAACTGACCAATACATCGAAGGTGGAAACTTAGGTGTACTTAACCTTCAACTTGAAAATGATCTCAACACACAACAGTTGGCCAGTGTGATTACAGCAGTTGAAAATGACCTTCAATGGTATGCTCCCCCCGCCGGGGTTTCTGTGACTGTAACAGGATCTAAAGTAACACAAACTTCAATCATAGATGCCCTTACTTCAGGCAGGACTGCCATGGGTTACCTTGGAATGGTCATAATCTTTGCCGGCATGCTGGTGATTTACAAAGACTGGATGAAATCCATAGCTACAATATTGCCTATAGTAATGGTTACTGGCTGGCTTGGTGGAGTTATGTACATCTCAGGCATGGAATATAATCCTCTTACAGCTACACTTGGTGCTCTTGCTATAGGCATAGGAGCAGAATTTACTATACTGATGCTGGAAAGATATTTCGAGGAACGTGATAAGGGGTTGGAACCATTACTTGCTATGGAAACAGCCGCATCCAAAGTGGGTCCAGCAATACTCGCATCGGGTTTTACTGTAATATTCGGCTTTTCAGCTCTTGTAGCATCATCATTTCCGATGCTGCGTGGTTTCGGTATAGTGACAGTAATAGCTGTAGCTTTCTCTTTATTAAGCACAATTGTCGTTCTACCGCCTATCATGGTTAACCTTGATATGTGGAGATCAAGAAGAAACCTATCAAAAAAATATGCAGAAGATTATAAGGTGAGCATATGATCTCTATAAAAAATGTAAATATAATTTTAATTACAATTGTATTCCTTAGCTGCATGCCGATTTCGTCGGCAGGTATCGATGAGAATGTTGTTGCTGAAATTGCAGGCGATTACTATGATGTATATGGTGTTCCTCATCTGGTAGCTAACCTCGCTTGTGATAATGTTTTTAATAGAGGAGAAGAAGCAATTCTTTATGTGAATATACTAAATGATGGGAAAATTACAGGGTTCACAGCCAATGAAGATAATATAGAAGACGATATTGAGGAATATGGTGAAACCCTTACTCGTACATATATGTCAAGTGAGCTCCTTTCAGACAGAGCAATCACAACAGCAGATTCAATGACCGCAACACTTTCACTTTCAGATCCCTCAGCTCCTATAAAGATAAAACAGGGCACATTGCTCTTAGGTTCGTTGAATGCCGGAAAATCTCTCTCATCTCCTGCTAAGTTTCCAATAGAGATCTATGATAATGCAAAAGCTGGTACTTATGACTTGCAGCTTAATATTTCATATCGATATCAGAGAGATTCTGCTGTAACTCCTCCATATGGTGATACTTACTACTGGTATGAGGATATGAACCAGACAATGATCCTCCAGATTGTAGTTGAAGATGAACCGTATTTCAGGATATCAAATGTAGAGTCTGATTTGCGGGCAGGTAATGAAAAAAACATTAATGTAACATATACCAATACAGGGGAACAAGTAGCACGCGAATGTATTGCAAGGATAAGCGTTGTAGATCCATTTACAACAACAGACGATCAGGCTTTTCTGGGAGATATAAAGCCGGGTGAATCGAAGACCGCAACATTCAAGCTAAATGTAGCAAAAGATGCAACTAGTAAGGACTATTCGATAAACAGTGAAATAAAATATAAGGATCTGCATGACAAAACTCAGTATTCGGATAATCTTAAAATACCTGTATATGTCGGACCAGCAGAATCCCTGAACGCATCATTTGCAATCGGGTTTGTGGTTCTTATTGGTATCATTGGTGCTCCAGTATATTTAATCTCCAAAAAGAAAAGAGAAAACAATTATAAGAAAAACCTGGAGAACAAACTAAAGAAAGAAAACGATAAATAAACATATTGTTTTGGAGTATTATGATGAATATTTTGGTAGAGGCACTTCAACAACTCGGTCTTACATCTTATGAGGCAAAGGTGCTGATCGCACTCACACGTTACGGAAGCGGAACAGTGGCGGATATCCATGCATTATCGGGTATCCCCCGCTCTGCAGTGTATGGTGTCCTTACCAAGCTTAAGGAAAAAGGAATTATAGAAATCCAGAACACAAAACCCATGCGTTACAAAGCAATCGTTCCCGAACAGGTGATTGACAGACTGAAAGCTAATTATGAAAATGCTGTCGAAACCTCCCTGGAACAGCTTGAGAGGATTTATCATGCGCCCGATCTTTCCATTGATAAAGATGGAGTATGGACTATCAGCGGAGTAAAGAATGTTACCGATAAGATAGTTCAGATGCTGGAGTCGGCCAAGGAAGAGATCATACTTGCCTCCACATATCCTTCTCTGGACAAGGCTACGCAAACTTATCCTATCATGGAAGTCATCACTGAGAAACTTCAGAAAAAAGTAGATGAGGGTCTTAAAGTGAGAATTACTCTCAGTGAACATCATATCGGCAAAAAAACGATTCATGGTGCAGAAGTAAGGGTGTATTCATCAGAAGACAGCGCTCATCCTTTAAAAGGAGGAATAATTCTCATCGATGATCAGGAACTGCTCATAGTCACTATAAAGGACGAATCCGCTCCCCCAAACCTTATCGCAACCTGGTACAACGGAAAGGAGCAGGTTTCGGTTTTCAGGCATTTTATTGAGGTTGAGTGGAAAGCATCCAGACCTATTGAATGTTGAAAAATAATTTTTCGAATCACTATCTTTAAGAGTCTTCTTAGCATCTTTCTTATCAATGCAGGCTAATGAAAAGGAAATAATATCCACCCTTAAGTATGTCTCCCATATGAAACATGAGTTAAGGTTGTCAGAGATAAAGGCTTATCTCACAAATGACATGTCTGTAGATCAGATCTATGATATCGTCAAGCCTTTTCTCTACGAGCTGGACCTTGATGTTATTGCCGAAGGTGCTGATTTTAGGATAAAACATGCTCCTCCTGCAGTCATAATGAAGCTTAATAAAGAAGAATTAAAGAAAAATGAGTTTTTTTTCAAGTCTGCAGTGATATCTCCAAAATTGCAGACTATTATTGAACAATATATCAGCAAAAAAACTGGAAAAAAATGGGATGATCCGGTTGTTCTTGACAGGATTAGAAAAGCAGTTGTGTACCAGAAGAATAGATACTGGAAAGAAGGAACATCCCGCAGGATATCTTATGAAAAAGGATATAATGTGCTGGGATATCTTGCTTATCAATTTCCTGTATATTTTGTTCAGTTCCAGCATATCTTTTATAATATGATTCAGGCAGGCATTCTTAAAACAAGGATGAAGATCCTTGACGTGGGCACTGGTCCCGGCACTGTACCTCTGGCAATTGCTGATTTCTGCAGAAGAGTGGAAGATCTTAAGGTTGGCATTTACTGTGTCGAGCTGTATGATGAGAATATAGAAGCTTTCAGTTACATTGTTCCGCAATATATTCCCGATTCTGTAAAGCTGCAAGAGCCTATAAAATCTGATCTATTGAAGTTGGAGCCAGATATCTTGCCTGAAAACATTGACCTTATGGTTTTCTCAAATGTGCTCAATGAGGTCCACGGTATCAGCATTGAGCAAAAAGCCGATATTGTAATGAAACTGGCACAAAGGCTTGCATCAGATGGCAGTATTCTCTTAATAGAACCTGCCGACAGGAGGAATTCAGTGGAAATGCGAAAGTTAAGTATTGCACTCAAGGAGGCAGGTCTTTGGATATATGCTCCATGTTCTTTCATTTGGGGGTCTGGCTGTAGTCTCAAAGAATGCTGGAGCTTTGAGCAAAAGCAGGATATAAATCCCCCACTTTTAATGAGAAAGCTTGCAGAATGTGGTGAGTCCTACAGGTATATCAACACGGATATAAAATATTCTTATTCTATATTGAGGAAAGACGGTCTTAGTAAAGAGTGCTACAGAGTTCCGTCCAAGGCAAAGTTTGCACGTTTTTCCAAAATGGGTATGCACAAAGATAAACGCATCAATGTTGTTTGTTCTCTTATGTCAGGTGACCTGGGAGATGAGAAATACAGTCTCTACAAAGTATGTGATGGTACATCCCGGAAAGCAATTTATGCAGTACTTCCCCGACACAATGTCACTGAGAACAATAGCCTTATTAAAAGAGCAAATTACGGGGAAATATTGGAACTTCATAATGTCCTTGTGAATTATAATAAAGATAAAGATTCTTATAATCTTCTTCTGACTAAAGGAAGCACAGTTAAATGGGCATGTAATGAAAAGGGCAGTTAATTACTTTTTAGCCATTTCTGCCTTCTCAGAGTTTTATTTGCACAAAGATAACTGCGGATTTTTCCGAAGTTTAAGAAGTTCTTTAATATGTGCAACTACATATTATGGATTATCAATTCAAAAAGGTGAAATCTATGAACAGATTAAAATTCACGATTTATGGTTTAATCGCTATGCTTCTTGTCTGTATGGCGGTGGCCACTGCATTTGCAGGCAATGTGGCGGTTTCAGAGCCTGTGGTGGTGATTAAAGACAAGGTATTATCTTCTACTGTAGGTGGCATGGTATCCAGTATTGAAACAATTACTAACGCAGATAAAATAATTGTTGATCCAAGCTACTATTATATGATGTTACAACCTGGGACAAGCGGAAATTTCACAGTTACTGTAATCAATAAAGGAGATACAGCTATAACAGTAAACCCAAAAATGATTGTGATGCCTTACACCTCCAGTTACATGGATGAAAGCTGGGTTACAATAACTCCCTCACAGAAAGTTCTTGAGGCTGGAGAAAAGACACAGTTCGAGGTAAGAGTATCTGTCCCAGAGGACACTGTTATTGGAAACTATGCTGCAACGATAACCTTTATGGAAAATGGCCCTCAAGACGATATCTTTTACCCACTATATCCAGGCAGTTTGCAGCTGAACGTAGATGTATGGATACCTCCTCAGGTGCAAATTCTCACAACAAGTATCTACGACAGGGTAGAAGCTGGCAAAGTATACAACTATGAAATTATCCTCAAAAATATTGGTGATTCTGAAATATCTATTGACCCAAAGCTTGTGGAAAACAGATATTATCCAATGGGCATTGAGATAAAATCAGTGACAGTGGACTATGTTACACCGGTTCCATACTATGGTGAATATGGTCAGGCCTTTGGAGCTGATGCCATCACTATTACAGGTCCTTCAAGCATAAAACCTGGAGAGACTGCAGTGGTGAAGGTTAAGCTGGAAGTGCCTGCTGATGCAAAAGGGGATTTTTCAGGTAGTATAGACTTAAACATAGATGATCCTGGTATCCGTGATTATGAGCAGATAGTATACCTTAACTTCCATGTGGCAGTTCAGCCTGATGAGCCCTATATGGTTCCCTTCAAAGTGGATGATAATGGTATAGTAACTATTGAACTTAAGTCATACATGTATAATGTATACGCATCAAGCACTGGTGCAGAGCCATCCTTTGAAGTAAAGCTTATAGATCCTCAGGGAAAGGAGGTCGAAGCTGTGCGCAAATCCATAAAGTATAGTGGTTCTGTAACGGTGGGGAGTATATACTACCCCGTCTTCAAGACATCTATGAATAACTCAGAATATCAGTCATATTCAAAGGAGTGTACAGAAACATACACGCTACAGGCATCTGCAGGTCAGTGGATTCTGTCGGTAATGCCGCATAATACAGAGAACTTTGAGTACTCCATAATGATTGAATCATCCCAATGAACAAGCGAAGTTGCCAGCTTGACGGAACTAGAGGGGTAGCTGGCACTTCTCATCTTTATTGTTTGCGTTTATGTAGTTATCGTCTCTTAATAAAAAAGCAGAAGCCATCTTATCTATATTAAATCCGACGAGAAAACTCCCAAGAATTTGTTTTTGATCTGTGCATATCTTTAGCTGCAGATAATTGTGAGTATATCTGGATGGTATCCCCATGACGGCTTCAGATATACCTTCGATCGCATCTAATTGTGGACATTGTAGTTCTATTATGAACATGCAGATAGGATCATCCATGTTACTGTTTTTTAGGGCTTCTTTGTCGTAAAAGATGAAATTACCCATTACGAAAGAATCGTTACGTTCACTAAATTTCTTTATGATATTTTTATCCTGAGTATCTTCTCCTATCATTTTTCCTTTGTGGAAAAATTTTATGGTATTTACCGGCCAATCATATTCATTGTTAACCATAAAAGATAAGATTACATCAGAACTCAGTACTTTTCTT
>JACIVZ010000097.1 GCA_014361205.1 Methanomethylovorans sp.
TATTTCTTGTTTAATATTACAAATTAATCTATATTGTACGCAACTTATATGTATTTTAGAAGATACTTACTAAATATCAGAATATGGGGGAGATGTAATATGAAAACACTTGTTACATACATGAGCCAGACAGGTAATACAAAGAAGGTGGCTGAAGCCATTTATGAGGCACTTGCAGGTGAAAAGGAGATTAAACCACTATCAGAGGTCAAGAATCTTGAGGGATATGATCTGACCTTTATAGGCTTTCCTATCATGCAGTTTGATGTTCCACCCGCAGTTAAGGATTTTTTAGCCGCAAATACAAAAGGTAAAAAGATTGCAATATTCATGACACATGCCGTTCCTGAAGGATTTGAAGCGATTCATTCATGGACAGGATCCTATAAACAGGCCGCTGCAGGTGCAAACATCGTTGGTGCATTTGACTGCCAGGGAGAGCTGGCTCAGCCTATAATTGACATGCTATTAAAGTCAGATGATCCGCAGATGAAGGCATTTGGTGAGATGGGACCCTCCACAAAAGGACAGCCTGATGAATCCAGATTAAACAAAGCAAAGGAATTTGCAAAACAAGTACAGGCAAAAATGTAATATCTGAAGGAAAGATTTTAATTTTTTTAACACTTATATTTTAAACTTATTTTTTTTAAGATGCTGTAAGATATAAGTGTGAAACTTTTCAGAAAAACAGGTTAAGCGGAGCTGGGATATAAGAGTAACTATGTTGTTTACTCATCAGTTAATATCAAAAAACTTAAATATATCCAGAAATTTAATCTACTGTTGCGATTCATTTACATCTTTTGTTCAGTCAGTTTTGTTTAGTCTGGGCAGAATATTTTAAGGGTGTATATAAGGTGAATTTAAGATGCCGTTTGTATCAAAGGCTGTGCGTGGGCTTGAAAAAGTGATGATTAATTTGGCGGGATGATAACATGGAAGATTCTGATGTTGAGTCTTCAGTAAATTTCTCAGTGCTTAATCATCGGATGAAAGACTGGGAAATCATAGCCATCCCGATAACTGCCATTATTATAGCTGAGCTGTTGCTGTATATGGGGAAATTGCAGGCTGGCATATCCCTGCATGTGCTGATTCCACTTGGTCTGGCGGCTTCATCCATGTGGATGCGTGAATCTAATCTTAGCTTTGCACTTGAGACTTTAGCAATGTTACCGATACTGCGGCTTGTTAACATCTCCATGCCGGTTTTTACGCCTATGACACTGTACCTGTTCATTTATATATATACACCTTTGTTGATTCCTATATTTATTGTCATCCGACATCAGAAAATCACACTTGAAGAACTTGGGGTTAAGTTTGACAAATTACATCTGTACATACCTGTTGCAATGATAGCGGGATATGTGATAGCAATTGCAGAATACAATACAATCACAGTCCACAGCCTTATACCAGATGCATCGGCAGAAAATCTTTTCAAGATAGCAGTTATTATGCTGTTCTTTGTAGGTCTTGTGGAAGAAATTATTTTCAGATCATTGCTTCAGAATCGATTGCAGACATCCTTTGGCATGACCAGAGGATTGCTTGTCACTGGCATTCTTTTCGGTATCATGCACTCAGGTTATGGAACGTTATATGAAATAGCAGTTACCGGTATTGCAGGGATAGTTATTGGATATATGTTCCAGAAAACGGGAAGTTTACCTCTGATAGCTCTGACTCACGGATTTGTGAACATCTGTTTATTTGGTCTCATACCGCTTATGGGGTATGGCCTGGGACTTGTCTAAAAATCAGAATTGATTCAAGAAAAACTCATGCCTGTGAAAACGGTTAAAGATTTCGGGCTTTAAAAATTTTGAAATTCTTAGGATGGGGCTTAAGAATCTATCAAAATCGTTCCCTGGAAGCTACTTAGTTGATGGGGGGAGATTGGTAGTGGTGGATTGATATGATTTAGTACCAGCTTTGATTTGCCATTTGAAGAACCAAACAGAAAACTTGATAAGCAGCAATCGAATTACTTTTTCATATCTTGTAATCGATGCTACAAAGATTTTATTGCTGGTGAAATGTCTTGGTGAAAGATGCATTGCTTGATGTTCTGTTTGCCTCGGAAAAAAGAAAGAAAGTACTACTGCTGTTGAGGGATGGTCCGCAGGAAATGGGTTTCATACTATCTGGTCTTAAAACGTCAAGACCGGCACTGCTTCCACAGATGAAGATCTTAAAAGAGCGAAACCTTCTCTATCAGTCAGGTGATACTTACGGACTGACAAACGTGGGAAAGCTGATCGCTGATGAAATGAAACCTTTTCTGGATGCCATTGAGACACTGGATAAGAACAGTCATTACCTGACGACACATAAGACTGTGGGTATTCCAAAGCCTTTTCTCAAGCGTATAACTGAGATCAAAGATTTCATTGTCTTTGAACCTGATCACATCAGTTCATATGAACTGAATACGGATCATTTTCAGGAGGCTATGAGATCCAGGGCTGTGTACTTTATATCTACTTTTATGCATCCGGAATCTCCTTTGATTTTGGAACAACTGGTAAAGAAAGGTGTTTGTGTGTTACTGATCCTTACTGAAGAGTTTGCTCACAGGATTTTTACGGAATATCGTGATGTATTCAGATATTATCTTGCATGCAACAATGTTAAGGTATTTACCTGTAAAAAAGAGATCAATATCTCCTCGCTTACAGTTGTTGACACTGGTTTTCAGCTGAGGCTGCTGTATAAGGATGGGGAAGTCGGGATGGAGCTTGATGTTGGAACAATAGAGAGGAAATAATCGCCTTCAATATGCACACAATAGTATCCGTCATCAAACTCTGTCATCGCGACAACTGCGCTTGCCGTGTTCGCAATGGAAAGTAAAACCACTGCGATTAAAGCTATTCGTATTGCTGTTTTCAATAGTACCACCTAATTACGAGATATATATTAATTTTTTTATTTTTGTTCAAAGATACATATTTGATATCTTTGTAATGTGTAATGCGCAATTTGCATATAAATATTTATCGATTTGATCCAAGCGCTTGACTTCTTTTGCAATTACAGAAAAAGATGCAGCAAAGCCGCTGTTTTTACCCGGGTTCAAATGAGGTCATGCATCCTGCGGGCAGGCCTGTGAAGGAATAACACTATATAAACTGTGCATTCAGTTGGGAAAATAAATTGTCAAACTGAATGATATCTTTTTCCGACAGGAATGCGAATAAGCATATTACACTCCGGAAACATCCAGGCGCATCGACAAGGTTATGCGCAAGTTCCACGACTCATCCCTGCTTGTTCATCCCTGGAAGCAGGAGAGGTCAACCTTAGTGAAGCAGAGGAAAAGAACTGCAGTTGAAGTAAAGATCTATATCGCTTTTTTGCATTTTCTGCACAGCAGCGACGGAACGTGCCGCCTGCGGCGGGGTGGCTGTTCCGACATACTCCTATGATGTTAGTAGTCCACCGGATTTAAGCAGGAAGAACACCTGTTTTAATGGAGGGTAGTTCGCACAACGCCAACCAAAGTAATAATATAAAAAGAACATCCAAAATGTGTATCAGAGGTCTCATAAGGGAACCAATATGATCAAAAGGGACATTATTCTGGGAAGACTGGATGAGCTGCTTCCGGACTTGAAAAGGAACTATAAGATAAAGGAAATAGGCCTTTTTGGGTCGGTGGTGAGGAATGAAAGCAAAACCGGCAGCGATATCGACTTACTTGTTGAGTTCGAGAAAGGTGCGAATCTTTTTGATCTCGTGGCCCTTGGGCTTTTCCTTGAAGAAGAGTTCGGGTCAACAGTGGACATTGTATCGAAAAGTGCCGTAAGGAATGAATTGAAGAGCAGGATTTTTTCAGAAGTGGTTTATGCGCACGCATGAGGCGGTTTCCATACGCGAATACAGGATGTTTTTAACCGACATTATTGAAGCGATCGATGAGATTGAGGAATTCACTTCAGGAATGGACTTGACTGAATTTCTGAACAATAGGAAAACCCGGAAGGCAGTTGTGAAGAATATCGAAATCATTGGTGAAGCCGCTAAGAAAGACTCCCTTATCTAAAGGAAACTGTCGAGGGGCTCCTGCCGGGAATGCGGTGAAGCATACTATACCTCACAAACTTCCGGGCGTATAGATAAGGTTATGCGGAAATTAATGATTCTTCCCTGCGTGTCCATCCAATTGCAGCGGGATTATCACACTTATAACAAAATTATTATCCATGCTTCTATTCCCCCATCCACTCTTCCGGGTATGTTGGCCTGCTTTAGTATCCTTTGAAGCAGATCGGCACTGATCCTATCTTTATGCGGATTAGGAATGGTCAGGACAATGTCCCTTTTGTCATGAAGGGATGTTTTCCACCTGAGAAAGGACCTTCAAATTCTAATTCCCGCAATCTTTTTACAAGATCCCTGTGTGTTACAGGAGTAAGCTTATGCAATTGCAACTTCCCCGGGCTCTTTGATTATATGATCGCCTATGGGTGGTAGTGTCAATCCTTTCCTGAGCCTGAAAACTATCCATTCATCAATGGTCTCTTCCAGGTTTTTCCTGCATTCTTCAAGAGTGTTCCCCGTAGCCCATACCCCATTGAGTTCAGGCACTTCACCATAGTAAGGTTCATCGTCATCAATGATCTCATATCTGGCTTTTTCAAGAGCTGCATGAATATATTCAATAAGCATCATTCACACCTGCATATCTTCAATCTGGAATATGCTCTCTGTATATATATTATCGTGGGTTGATTAACAGAGAATTGTTTGTTGTTTTGTTACCGGTACTGTGACCATGAAACTGCATAAGGGCAATGTGATCATTCTTGTATACAGGTCCCTTTATGCACCCCTGTTCAGAAGACCTTTTGTCCATTGAGTGCTCTGGCTATTTTTCTGCTTATTGTATACATGACATGTAGAGTGGAATCAAGTAATCTATTGTCCTATTCTTTTATCATAATGATGGAATATGCCGCCTGCGGCGGAGTGCTTGTTTTGTTATCAAAAACCCACCAAAGAGCATGCACCAAATCTCAGCAGACCGACCAGCGGACCCCAGGACAAGCGATCATTCCTGCCAGACCATACACCAGATGTACACTTCCGGAACGAAACCTCACCCCAGCTTTTAGCGATCCAAGCTCAAAAAGACAAATTACCACCATTATCCCCCCCATTTGTATATAACACCGCAAATTATTCTTGCGGCATTTTCACAAAACTTAAATATGTTCCCTGAGTTTAACCTACCCGGCGAAGTATAATTATACAGGCATACGATGTGCCTTCTTTATCAGGTGACAAGAAAAATGGTGGTAATGAGCAGTCTTTCAGGCTTCCGTATTCTGGTTACAGGCGGCGCCGGCTTTATCGCCGGCCACGTTGCTGACAAGCCTGCGGGCATCGATACTGTTTTTGATCATCCGGGCTCTGGCCGTGCGGATCTCATATCCCGGCACCCTGACAACGGAGTGGAAATATGAAGCCAGCCATCATCCTGGCCACCAGGCCGGAGATTATCAAGACGGGCCCGGTGATAAGGGAGTGTGAGAGAAGAGGGGTGGATTTTGAGATACTGCATAGGGGGCAGCACGATTCCTTCGAGATGGACAGGGTCTTTTTTGAAGATCTGCAATTGCCTGCCCCAAAGTACAATCTGGATGTGGGTTCTGGCAATCATGGCGAGCAGACAGGGAAGATGCTGGCTGATATCGAGAAGGTGCTGCTTGAAGATACACCCGATGTCGTGTTTGTGCAGGGCGATATCAATACCATGCTGGCCGATGACGTGCAGGAGGAGGCATTTATCGTCAATGTGTCCTTCCATGACCGTGAAAGATAATATGGAGAGATTGCAAGATTGTGCAATGATATAATTCTGCGTAAATCGATATCATAGACATAAGTTTAAAAGAATATGGAAATTAAAAACATACTTAGTTTTACGGATTGTTACCGATGAGCGATAGAAAAGAATTAATGCAAAAATTAGGGTTAATTGGATTCGCAAATCTTGTGTTCTCGCTCAACAGTATTGTACTGTTACCTGTGTTAACAAAGAATCTTACTGTTCATGAGTATGGAATTTGGGCACAGATTATAGTTACAATAGGATTTGCTCCTCTCCTTTTTATGTTTGGCTTGCAGTATTCAATGGCACGCTTTGTCCAATCGATAGGTGGCAAAAGTGAAGTTCAAGATTTATTCTATTCGATCTTTTTTTTTGTCGCAACAATAGGATTATTTGCATCTGCAATTGTATATATATTTGCAGAGAAGATTTCAATACTTCTTTTTGATGGAGAGACAATAATAGTCCAGATACTATCTGCAATTATTGTTATAGAATCAGTAAACGCTGTTCTATTACACTTCTTTCGATCATTACAACAAACAAAAAGATATACAGTTTTCTTGCTTGCTCAAGCATTAATTCAAATATTCTTAATATCGGTTTTAGTGCTATTAGGAAAAGGAATTTATGGAGCAGTTATTGCCGTCTTATTGAAAGGTATTATTCTATTCGCTATAATGCTTTTCTTTATCGTCAAAACAATAGGATTTAAATTACCTAAATTCAAATATCTGAGAGAGCACATAGCTTTTGGTTTACCTACAATGCCTAGTGAGCTTTCAACATGGATCGTTAGTTCCAGTGATAGGTATTTAATCTCATTTTTGTTGGGTGCTACCTATGTAGGATATTATGCACCAGCCTATACATTAGGAAACAACATTATGCTTGGTTTAATCACACCCATCTCGTTGGTTCTACCACCTTTCCTCGCAAAACTATATGACAGTAAAAAAAATGAGGCTGTAAAAAGCGTACTAGAGAAATCATTGAGGTACTTCTTGTTTATAGGAATACCTGCCACTTTTGGGCTTTTCTTTTTATCTAAGCCTCTACTAAAACTACTAACAACCGAAGAAATTGCTGCTGAAGGCTACTTGATATTATCTATTGCTGCAATAAGCACATTATTGTTTGGAATATCTACAATATTAAACCAAATAGCAATTCTTAACAAAAAAACACAGGTGATCGGTAAAATTTGGCTTGTGTCAGCAATCTTAAAAGTTGGTCTAAACCTTCTGTTGATACCTTATGTAGGAATTGTTGGCGCAGCTCTTGTAACATTAATCATATTTATTTTGAGCTTAGTTTTTTCTGCAACTTATTGTTTGAAATTGATTCAACTAGAGTTCAATTATATTTTTATCGGCAAGAGCATAATAGCATCTTTAGCAATGATAATCCTTCTTTTCAACTTGGAACCATGTGGAGTATTACAAATCTTTACTTTAATAT
>JACIVZ010000098.1 GCA_014361205.1 Methanomethylovorans sp.
AGCGGTAGCTATCCTAAAATCAAGGAAAAAATGAAAGAAATGAAGTAAAAGTAGAGATAAGATGAATAAACGCCACTTTGAGTTTATGGTGACATAAAAAACAGAGGGTTAATCAGAATCCTCTATTGTTTATTCAGGAACTTATCAATTGGATATATGGTGCTGTAGAAGGCATACTATGGATACTTCTATGTTATTACCGATAATAAATAATGCAGCTTTACTTTTAGCCACCGGTATATTGTTTAATTTTTTTTACTTCGAGATTAATTTGAACATGCGCTTAAAAAGTATAGCTACAGGAGTTATTATTGGTATAATCGGAATTACTCTGATGTTAAATCCATGGGAACTTTATCCAGGATTATTCTATGATACACGTTCTATTCTGCTTAGCATAGCCGGACTTTTCTTTGGATTTATTCCTGCTATCATTGGAGCATTTATAGCAAGTTCATATCGCTTATATCTTGGAGGTATTGGGGCAGTTACTGGTATTACTGTTATTTGGTGTTCAGTTATACTAGGTTTACTGTGGCGCCAGTTTCATGAACGTCTTTTAAAAATTTTTGGTAACTTTGATCTGTATGTTTTTGGCATTCTTGTTCATATTGTTATGTTGATGTGTATGCTGTTGCTTCCTTGGCCATATGCCTTTGAAGTTATAAAAAATATAAGTATCCCAGTAATGTTGGTTTATCCGATTGGTACTGTATTACTGGGAAGTCTTTTGAATAATCAATTGTCCTATAAAAAAACTCAGGAAACTCTCAAGGAAAATGAAGTTTTGCTTAGGAATTTCATTGACAATGTGCCAGTGGGTATGTTCCGTATAAGTTCTGAAGGAAAAGTTATTCAGGTTAATTCAGAAATGGTTCATATTTTAGGATTGAAAACTTCCGAAGAGGCAATTGATTACTTAGAAAATATAGGTGAAAAAATATTTGTTAATTCTGTGTATCGTGAAGAAATAATTACCAGGATTCAAAGAGAAGGTTTTATTGAAAATTTTGAATGTGAATTTTTACGCAGAGATGGTGTACATAGTTGGTTATTGATTAACATCAGAAAAAATTATATAAATGACACCAATCATTTTGAACTATATGGTTTTGCTCTTGATATTAATGAACGCAAAAAGGCAGAAAAAGAACTTCTGAACGCTAAACTTGAAGCCGAATCAGCCAACAGAGCAAAATCACAATTCCTTGCAAACATGAGCCATGAATTACGAACCCCCCTTAATGCAATAATTGGTTTTTCAGACATATTATGTAATAAAATGTTTGGGGAAATCACAGAAAAACAGCTTAAATACGCCAACAATATCAAAGAAAGTGGTATGCATCTCCTTGATCTGATTAACGATATTCTTGATTTGTCAAAAATAGAAGCAGGAAAAATGGAACTTCAATGTGAAAATTTTTCATTGAAAGCCCTTTTTGATGAGATAAATATCTTGGTGAGTCCCATGGCATCAAAGAAAAATGTCAGTATTAGAATTGAAAATCAAATTGATTCAGATACAATTTTCGCTGATAAAACAAAATTAATGCAAATCATGTTGAATCTTTTAGGCAATGCTATAAAATTCAGTCAAGATTATGGAAATATTGTTATCATTGCAGAAAAAAGCAATGATGAAATCCGTATATCAGTATCAGATTCAGGTATAGGTATTCCTGAAAGCAGGTTGGTAGACATATTTGATCCATTTGTACAGGTAGATAGCTCTAATAAAAGAAAGTATGGTGGTACAGGGCTGGGTCTTACGCTTGTAAAAAGGTATGTTGAAATGCATAAAGGGAATATTTGGGTAAAAAGCGAAGAAGGGAAAGGAAGTACTTTTACTTTCACAATTAAAGACCAAGCGAAATATGAGAAGCAGGATCAATATCAAGAGGATAAATCCATAGCTATGAATGACATGGATTTTGATTGAAGATTATATACATGGTGTATCTATTTTCTAAAAGTGTTGGTTAATCAGCTGTACAGTAGAGAGAGATCATTGAAAAATAATTCAATTAACGTATTATACAACAGAAATTAAACGAAAAAATAAAATAATCAACATAAAATTATATATTCATATATTAATCAAATCAGACATATACACTATATCATGGCATAATTTGTTTATTAGTTTTTTATCATGGCTCACTACAAGAACTCCTATGTTAAGCTCATCAACCATATCTAAAATACTGTCCCATATCTGAACTTGAGTGATAGCATCAACCATTGTGGTTATTTCATCAGCTATTAAAAATTTAGTTTTTGGGCTCAAAGCCCTTGCAAGAGCAAATCTTTGAAGTTCTCCTCCGGAAAGTTCGTTGGGCCATCTGTTAAGCCAATTCTTTTTTATCCCGAATGAATCTAAAATCTTCTGGGGGACAACATAACTCTCGTTTAAGATATCTTTCATTTTCCATTTTGGGTTCACAGCTTTTTCAGGATGCTGGAAAATTAGCTGCACTGGATTATATACACCATCTGGGATTTTTTTCCCATCAATACTTACAGTACCTGTATAGTTCTTTTCATAACCGGCAAGTATTTTGCAAAGGGTTGATTTTCCACTTCCGCTATCTCCGATTAGACCTAATACCTCCCCACTACCTAAACAGATATTTACATTCTTTAATATGAAATTGTTCTTTTTGTATCCAAAGCTGATGTTCTCTCCCTTAAGATACATTATTGCACCTCACAAGTCCTCCATTTATTGTTTTTAATTCAGGGATACCTTTTGAACATAGTTCATTTTTTATAGAACACCTTTCATAAAAGAAACATCCTTCAATTATTTCATCCTGCATGGGTTGATGGCCTTTAATTGCTTTGAATTTATTCTGCGGAAGGGCGTTCCAGAGAGCTCTTGTGTATGGATGCCTCAAATTCTCTCCGTCATTTGCAAAGTCTTCAATATTCGCTTCCTCTAAAATCGTGCCTGCATAGAATATCGCAATTCTGTCAGAGATTTTTAAAGCAGCATCTATATCATGAGTTATAAGTATCACAGCACATCCTTTATTTGCCATGTCCTTGAAATAACTCAAAGTTTCCTTCAGATTCTTTTCATCCAATCCCGGAGTAGGTTCATCTGCAATTACAAGCCTTGCAGAGCTTATAACGGCAGTGGAAACGAGGACTCTTCTAATCATACCACCTGATAATTCATGGGGAAACATTCTGTCAACTTCTGGTTTTAAGTTATATTTTTGAAAAACATATCTCTGCAGTTTTTTAATAGATTCTTTATTTTTTTCATTGACATTTCCTATCACTTGATTGGATATTCTCATTAGAGGATCAAGATAATTCGTGGATTGCGGGATCAGGGCAATTTCTTTACCCCTTATCTCTTCTTTTTTCTCCTGTGTGAGAGGTTGGCCATTATATTCCATACTGCCATAAAGTCTTGCGTTTGATGGCAGAATACCCAGAATCGCATGTGCCAGGAGACTTTTACCAGATCCGCTTGAGCCAACAACAGCTAAAATCTCACCACTGTAAGCTTCCAAATTCAAATTAGAGATTACTTTAAGTTCAGTCTGCCTAAGACCTGAAGTGTATTGAATGAAAGAAAGAGAAATATCTTTCACTTTCAATAGAGCTTCATTATTTCTTGCTTTTTTAGTAGTGATTCTATCTATATCTTCCATTTTCACCCTCTTATTAAATTTATTATCCAATACAATTAACTTTCTGAGTCCTTCTAATCGTGTGCTTTTTTAGGATTCATGAGCTTTCCCAAATTCTCTCCAATCATATCAAAGGCAAGGATGACTATAAGCAGGGACAACCCCGGAAAGAACGCAAGCCACCAGTACCCTGCAGAAAGGTATTTCATGGATTCTGATAAAATTATACCAATTGCAGGCTCGTGTGGTGAAAGTCCAAACCCAAGAAAAGTTATTGAAGCTTCATGTAAAATAGCATGTGGAAACATTAAGATAGTTCCTAATATGAACTTAGGAATCAAATGAGGTAAAATGTGTTTTGTAGCTATCCACCATCGGGACTTACCAAAATTTCTTGATATATGAACATATTCCTGTGTCTTAAGCTGTTTAATTTCTGCCCTTACAACTCTTGTCAGGCTTGGCCAGTGAGTTAATGCAACCCCTATTATAACTCCTGTTGCTCCTCCGCCAAATCCAATAGAGATAAGGATTATTAAAAGAAGATGGGGTATTGAAAGGAAAAGATCTACAAGCCATGATACAAAAGAATCAGCTATTTTGCCCACGCTTGAAAATAATCCCAATATGACGCTTATTAAGGTACTTATCAGGGAAGCAAAAGCTCCTATCATTATACTTAATCCCAGTCCTTCTATAGTTCTTATGAACATATCTCTCCCCATCCAGTCTGTTCCGAAAGGATGTTTTAAGGAAGGTGCAAGGTTTTTCGAATCAAAATCAGTAGACAGTGATCTTTCATTTATAAACAGACTGCATATTACAATTGTGAGCAATAATAAGGACATAAAACTTATTAACAGAATTGTCTTCTGCCTTAAATTCAATCCTCCGGATAATCCTTTGTTAATCGTTAAGACAGCAGTACTCATGTTGTCATCTCCTGCTGCTTTATTCTGGGATCAATGAACTCGTATATTATATCAGCTACAAGATTTCCGAAAAAGACAAATATAGTACTTACGATAACGATTCCTAACAGGAGAGGGACATCAGATCTCAACCCCGCGGCAACGGCAGCCTGTCCAATCCCAGGATAAGAAAATACTTGTTCTACCAGAACCGCTCCGCCAAACAATTCGCTGAATCCTAAAAACTGTAATGTGATAGCTGGAAGAGCCACGTTTCGAATTCCATGCCTCATTATAAGGCCTAATCCCCTTTCACCCCTAGCCTTTGCAAATAATATATAATCACTTGACATCACCTCTATAAGTTTTTCACGAGTAAACATTGCAATTGAGGCAACGCCCAGTAGACTTAAGGTAATTGTTGGGAGAATCAAATGATGTATCCTGTCTAAAAATGTTACATCATCCGCTACAGTACCTATTGGTATACCTAAACCTATAGGAAACCATCCTAAATATACTGAAAAAACAAGTAACATAATCAATGCTAGCCAGAATGTAGGGGCAGCAATTAAAATGTAGCAATATGTTTTTATTACTTTGTCAACAAGTGTTCCGTTTTTCATTCCTGCTATTATCCCTAAAATAAATCCCAGGATTCCGGACATCAACCACGAAGAGGCCATTAAAATAATAGATGCTGTAAACCTTTCTTTCATCACATCTGTAACAGGCATTCTGTAAATCAATGAAATTCCAAAATCACCTTTTAGGATATTTCCTGCCCAGTTCATGAATTTTTCATGAGAAGGAGTATTGACCCCCCAATATTCTTCTAATTTAGCTTTTTGCTCTGGTTGTATACTCATTTCTCCAATATACGCCCGGACAGGGTCTATCGGAGATTGTTCCACGATCCAGAAACTGGCAATACAAACAACTATTAAAAGACAGAGGAGTTTGAGAATTTTCTTGCCAATAAAATATCCTAATTTTCTCTGTTTCATTTCTTAACCTCTATCGACTAATTACTGATTCTGTGTATTCCAGAGATTTTTCGAAAAGGTCCTTATATAGTCTAAAAAGAAGATTATACTGAGGATATATACATCCTCAGCTTCATTGAATTTTCCTGACCTAATTTTCGACACGTTTCCATTCCAATATGTTACCAAAGATATCAGCACCATGTGGTTGTATTTTTGGAGTACCGATATCTAGATCCTCATCCATAATATACAGGTAATTAATAGTTGCTATCCACATCCATGTAGCATCTCCTTTTGGAGAGAAACCCGTTTCTCCATCCCATGCAGCCAATTGCCAGTATTTATTGGCAGTGTTCTGATCAAAACTGGTTATTGCATTTCTCAAATAAGTATCTACAATAGAGTTGTTGTACATTATTATGTTATTGTAGTTTGAAGGATCGTAACTCTTGCTATAGTACTTTAAGTAAAGGTCTGTAGGGTCAAGTGAACCGTATCCAAAAACAATTGGTGTTGAATGGGCAAGAGTATCAATTTTATCCCAACTTGCTCCCTCTACTTTTATATTTATGCCTATTTTTTTTGCCTCTTCTGCTATAGAAACAGCCAATGCCTGTCTTTCCTGTGCATTGGCTGGATATAACAGAGTAAATTCCGCTTTTAATCCATTTTTCTCAACAATGCCATCTCCATCAGTATCTATCCATCCTCCATCACTTAAGATCTTTTTAGCATCATCGGTTTTTCCGTCTTCAAAAATAGCTTCCTTGTTACCCCATGGTAATTTATCAACACCGGTGAATTCTTCTTGACCCTGACCATTCAATGCTCCGTTAATCAAAGCTTGTCTGTTTATTCCGATGTTCAGGGCTTTTCTTATTGAAATGTCAGAAGTTACATTATTACCAATCGGATAAACTTTATCAGTTTTCTGACCTGTATCAGGTTTCATCGGAAAACTAATTCCTCGGGCATCAATTGACTCAAGAGAAATTATTTTCATTCCATCAACTTTTTGATCAGCATAAGATGATGGAATTTCAGCAATGTCAATTTTTCCTGCTTTGGCAGCTGCAAAAGCAGTATCTGCTTGCATAAATAGTATTGTCAGTTTTTTGAAGTAAGGTTTCTGTCCATAGTAATCAGGATTTTCTTCTAAAATAACTTGCTGCCCTTTATTCCATTGCACAAATTTGTAAGGACCGGATCCAATGGGATTTTGGCCATATGTTTCACTGTAAGCATGTTTGGGAACAATTCCGATTACTGCCAGTTTGTTGATGAATGTGGCTTGATTATCATTCAATTTGAATTCCACTGTATCATCATTAATAGCAGTAGCTTTTTCAAGCATAGAGAGATCTACTTGTCCTCCGGCATTAGCTGCTGTATTGAAGGTGAATGCAACATCTTCAGCTGTAAGAGGCTTTCCGTCATGAAATTTGACATCTTTCCTTATTTTAACAGTCCAGGTTAATCCATCTTCACTAATTGTATAATTGGTAGCTAAATCGTTGATCAAAGCCGCATTACTGTCTCTTTTAAAAAGAGTGCTCTGGATTAATGGTTCATGGTTGTACCCCCATCCTGTAATTGGATTAAATCCCGCTTCAGGTTCTCCTCCATGGGTTCCAACTGCTGCAATCAGTTCATATGCACTTTTTTCTTTTGCAGTTTCAGTGCATCCGG
>JACIVZ010000099.1 GCA_014361205.1 Methanomethylovorans sp.
AGCTCTCTATACTTATATTTTCACGTTTAGCAGAAGCCAATGTCTAAAAGGTGAATAAAATGGCAATAAAATCATTTATTAAATTATTGTACATATCTACAATCGTCCTGCTAATGGCAGGTTCAGCACATGCACTGACAGGATCTGGTGGGGGAGAATGGGAATACAGTTCATCTTTATATATTCAAGAGAATTCTGGCAGGGACCTTTACAGTTATCAGGTAAATATCTTACTTAACAGCTCTAACTTTGATTTTACAAAAGCTGATTCTCAGGGCAAGGATATAAGATTTGAGGCTTTGGGGAAACAGCTTGATTATTGGATAGATTACTGGGACCAGAACAGTAAAACAGCATCTGTTTGGGTAAAAGTTCCATTACTTAAAGCCAACAGCCTCTCAGAAATTAAAATGTATTACGGAAACCCAAACGCAACAGATATGAGTAACGGCGCTTCTACATTTGAACTTTTTGATGATTTCACAAGCTCACGTCTTGAATTTGGTACGTGGGAATCGGAAACAAACGGTGGTGGTCAAATCGGATTCGGTTCCGGCGTATGTAATCTGATTGTTCCTGCAAAACATCCAAATGGTTTTGCAGTACTTAAGTCAAAGAAAGAATTCCCTATCAATTCAAGTTTTGTAGTTAAAAGAAAGAAAGTCACTACAGGTGCTGATATCAGAGGTCCTATCCTTCAACAAGGCTTTGTAGACGCTCGAAGTGAAACCAGGAACTGGATACTAATGCACACAGAATTAAATAATGAAACTCTAGTTACATGGTCCATCAAGAATGAGAGGAATAATATCAGATATAATCCCTGGGATCTTTCGGATGTGAATATTCCAAATAATGTGTGGTACATCTCGGAAACTGCGTGGTATCAGGAAGGAGATGAGATAAATAAAGTAGCATGGTTTAAAAATGGTATGAGAGATGCCAGAATGAATGTAGTCTCCACAGAAGAAAAACCGTATATTCCTGCAAGCAATATGAAAGTCTTTCTGAAATCCAATACTTATGTAGATGGCTCACCAAACACTGGATATATGGCAACAGATTATGCTTTTGTGCGCAAGTATGTTTCTCCTGAACCTACAGTAACGTTTTCAGCTATGAAAAGTGAAGAAAAAATAGAAGAAGAAATCGAAGTTATAGCTGCTCCTCAATTGGTTCTTCCTGAAGGAAAAGTGTTGTCTATAAGGTATTTTGATGCGGAAGAATATGATGATGCGATTCTGAGCCAGTTAAATGCAACTGGTGTAAATATGGTGTTCCTGATGACAACAGAAGATACAATCTGGAAGTCAGAAAGGTTCATCAAGACAGCACATCGAAATAATATGAAAGTATATGCTATGCTCTTTATTCCCGAAGGAAGTGATGCAACATCTGGCAAAGATCAGCTGATATCAACTGTCAGAGCTATCCTCGATTATAATACGAAATCACTTGCAGATTTTGACGGTATCGATATAACTCTCGATCCTTGTACAGAGGCCATAGAGCAAACGTGCCGTGATAATATGTTACTTCTTGAGGAAATAAGGCAAATAACAACCAATAAAATACCTGTTGTAGTAGATGTACCTCTGGCATATGATAGAGGAGAATTGGCCAATTTTTCAGATAAAGTGGATCTTTTTGTATTTTTGACCTATGATAGACAGAATCAGCTCAATTCAGCAAGTTCCATTGCAGATACCTTAGCTGCGAAGATGGGTGAAATTAGGGCTACTAATAATAAGGCAATGATTGATGTAATGGTCAAAAATCTTCCTTCAGAGAATGCAACAATATCTGAACTTATTGGGAACATTTATACATATTATGGTGATGATCCGGCCTTCACAGGAATTGTCATGACCTTAAAAAGCGATTATTCCAAGATGCTCCCTCTGACTGAAGATGTTTCTTCACATGATGAATCTCAGAAAAAAAGAATTCCTGGATTTGGAATTATATCTGTGATTGTAGGATTAATAATATTATCCCAATTGAAGAAACGACAATAGAAAGAAAAGTAAAAGAAGAGGCTTAAGTCTCTTCTCTTTTATTTTCCAATAGCTTCACGGCAAGTTCCCGCAGCTTGAATTTCTGAACCTTACCGCTTGCTGTAAGTGGATACTCATTTACAAAAAATATATGCTTTGGAACTTTATATCTGGCAATCTTTGTACGTGCATAATCCTGGATGTCCTCTTCTCTAAGTTTTGCCCCTTCTTTAAGTATAATAAAAGCTCCGACAATCTCACCGTACTTCTCATCAGGAATGCCCACAACCTGTGCATCCTTTACTCCCTCAATAGTATATAGAAACTCTTCTATTTCCCTTGGATACACATTTTCTCCACCGCGGATAATCATATCCTTAATGCGGCCTGTAATACGATAATAACCATTTTCATCACAAGTACCAAGGTCTCCACTGTGAAGCCATCCATTTTCGTCTATTGCCTTTTTTGTTTCTTCTGGCATTTTGTAATAACCTTTCATAACATTATAACCACGGCAACAGATTTCTCCGATTGTATTTGGAGGAAGAGGTTGATGAGTTTCAGGGTCCATTACTGCGGCTTCCACACCAGGAAATACCCGGCCCACAGTCTCTACACGAAGCTCTAAAGGATCATCAGTTGAGGTTTGAGTAATTCCCGGCGATGCTTCGGTCAGACCATATACGATAGTAATTTCTTTACAGTTCATTTCATTTATGACTTTTTTCATGGCATCAATGGGACATGTTGAGCCAGCCATTATACCTGTGCGCAGGGAAGAGAGATCGAACATTTTAAACATAGGGTGTGTGTATTCTGCAATGAACATCGTGGGAACTCCATACAATGCAGTACACTTTTCTTTCTGAACAGCTGCAAGTACCATAAGCGGATCAAAAAGTTCAAGCATAACAAGCGTTGCCCCATGGGTCAGAACAGCCATTACTCCCAAGACTATTCCAAAACAGTGAAATAAGGGGACAGGGAGACACAGGCGGTCATTACATGTGAATTTTTGCCTGTCTCCAATAGATAGTCCATTGTTTAGAATATTACGGTGCGTCAGCATGACACCTTTTGGGAAACCTGTAGTGCCTGAGGTATATTGCATATTTACTACATCATCACAGTTAATCGACTCCATTATACGACGGAGTTTTTCATCATCACCATGCTTCCCAAGTAATAATAACTCAGAGGTGTTATACATACCTCTGTGTTTCTCCGGACCAATGTATATGACGTTTTTAAGATAGGGAAACCTTGCACTCTGCAACTTTCCACGCGGTTGCGTTTTAAGTTCAGGCACAAGTTCGTACATTATACTTATATAATCAACATCACGGAATCCATCGATTATTGCCAGAGCTTTCATATCGGACTGTTTGATCACATATTCTGCTTCATGGCTTTTGTAAGCAGTATTGACTGTAACCAGTACAGCTCCTATTTTGGCAGTAGCGAACATGAAAGTAAGCCAGTCGGGAACATTTTTTGCCCATATCCCCACATGATCTCCTTTTTCAATGCCAATGGCAAGCAATCCCTTTGCAAGGATATTTACTCGTTCGTTAAACTCTTTATATGTGAACCTCAGGTCTCTGTCAGGGTACACAATGAATTCCCTATCAGGATCATTAGCCACCACTTTTTCCAAATATACACCAATAGTATCTTCAATAAATTGCATCCATATCCCTACTTCATATTAGTTACTTTGTATCATCAGCTATCAGATGTTCCTGAAGTTTCTTTCTTATGTCATCTGGTATAGGCACAGATCTCTTATTGAGAAAATCGTAGTGAACTGTCACAGCCTGTCCCTTTGCTTTCAGCTCTCCTTGTTGCCATGCTTCGTGGCCTATCGTAAAAGATGTATTGCCAATCCTTACAATATATGTACGAATCTCCACATCTTCACCGTAGTACATTTGTCCTATATAGTCGAATTCTGTCCTTGCAAGGATCAGTTTCCATTTCTCGTAGCAAAGATCAAGATCTGGTGTAAAGAAACGGAATATGGGATTTCTGGCCTGTTCAAACCATTCGGAAATAGCTATATTGTTAATATGCCTCAGACCATCAGCATCGCCGAATCTGGGAGTGACTGTAGTTATGAACATGTTAATTACCTTTTTTACATGGGTGTATATACAACTGCCAGGATTTGTGCCTCGTTCTCCCCTGCAGCATGTACATGATGTGGAATCACAGAATCATAGTATATGCTGTCTCCTGCATTTAGTGTATATTGTTCCTTTCCGTAAATAATTTCGATTTGTCCTTTGAGTACATATATGAATTCTTCTCCTTCATGGGCTGAAGGTTTTATTTCTGCACATCCGAGAGGATGAACATCTATAAGAAAAGGTTCCATATGACGGTCCAACTTGTTTGACGCAAGAGATGAAAATTCCAGAATACTTTTTAAGGGAGATGGGCAGTTACCGGAAAATCTTACAATCTGTTCGGACTTTCCAGCCCTAACAACTACAGGTGAGTTTTGTGCCGCATCATCAAGGAAAGTACCCAGACGTACGCCAAGGGCACGTGCTATTTGTAAAAGGGGTGTCAATGAGGGAATAAGAGCACCATTTTCAAGCTGCTGTATAAGTTCTGTACTGCTGTGACTTGCTTCTGCCAGATCTTCAACTGACATTCCCCGTGCTTCACGTAACTGGCGGATCTTATTACCGACTAGGTTTTTTTCTGACATGTTACTACCTCTTCTTGTAGACTCTACTGGTTTGGAAGCATACGCAACAGTGAGTTAAAAAATTATCTGTTTGAATCGCTTAATAGTAACTGGTGTATTAGTTCATGAAGATAAAATGAACTGCAATTTCTGACTTTCGGTAAAATCAATTAAGCAATTGAATGTTTTTACGGAACTGTAAATATAAATATATTTTTTATAGCATGTAATATTCAGACAGTGTTCTAGACAAAAGTTGATTATCAAAATATCTAAATATAATTAAACTAATATAGGAAACGAAATATATTTTAAAATATAATTATAAGTCCTTTCATTCTAGGACTGGTGATATAAAATGCAAACCAAATTCGATAAACCAATAAAATGTGGAATTATACTGCTGATCTTGGTACTGCTATGTGGATTCGGATCAGCTGCTGAAATCAATGTAGACTTTGTGAGTAAACTCGGTGGAGGAATTACCGGCGTTGCCGTTTCAGGCAATTATGCATATGTTGCACAGGGCCAAGATATCGTCATACTGGACATTTCAGATGAAACTGATCCTGTGAAAGTAAGGGCCATAACCACCGAAGATCTTGTGCAGGACATCGTGATATCAGATACTACCGCCTATGTAGCAAATAACTATGGTGGTTTGTTGATATATGACCTTAATGATCCATCCTCTCCGACACTTATTGGCAAATTCGTTGGACAAGAAAGAATAGTGGATATTGCAGTTTCCGGAGGTTATGCCTACCTAAGCTGTAGAAGCCACGGACTGTACGTAGTGAATATCACAAGTCCCTCTTTGTCTATGGCCCTTACAGCACGCTATGACACTCCCGGAGACTCAAGAGGGGTTGCTGTATCAGGTAATTATGCCTATATAGCAGATGGTACAAATCTTACTGTAATAAATATTACTAATCCTGCATCTCCAAGCTTTGCAGATAATCTTGTTACCACAGGTGCAATAGATGTTACTGTTGCAGGCAACTATGCATATGTTTCATGTGGTGCTGCAGAAGTTGTGGTGGCGAATATCACTGATCCAACTGATGTTACTCTTGCTGGCAACCTTGACACTGCCGGCACCACAGAAGATATTTTTGTGTCGGACAATTTAGCTTTTATAGCTGATGGTACCAATGGTCTTGTGATAGCAAACATTACTGATCCGTCTTCTCCTTCAATTGTAGGTGAACATACTATTGCTGGTTATTCATATAATATCATCGTAGCAGATGATACTGCCTATATAGCATCTGGATACAGCGGTCTTACGATTGTGGATGTTTCTGATCCTTCATCCCCAGATGATATAGGTAGTTATGATGCTGCAGGATATGCACGTAGTGTGGCATACGCAAACGATAAGCTTTATGTTGCCTATGGTCATGGAGGGCTTATAACAGTAGACGTTTCAAATTCTTCTTCCCCGGAAATTGATAGTAGATTTACTACAACTAGTTTCTGTTCAGGTGTGACAACTGCAGGTAATTATGTTTATCTGGCTGCTGCTGAAGGTGGTTTGATTGTCTTTGATGCCTCGGCTCTTTCACCAACAGGTATTTCACCGTTTCCAGCCCCCCCTTCACCGCTTACTCTTGATAGAGAAGAAATAGGTGACTATGCATATAATGTTGCAGTATTGAATAATTACGCATACGTAGCTGCTAATGCAATGGGTCTTGTAATATTTGATGTATCTGATCCGCGTAACATAATCCGCACGGGTACTTATGACACCGCTGGTCTTGCAAAAGATGTTGCTGTATCAGGGACTTATGCATATGTAGCTGATGGAGATAACGGTCTTGTGATTGTTAATGTCACTGATCCAACTGCACCTGCTATTGTCTATAATACAACAGGTCATGCATACGGTATCACCGTAGCAGACAATTATGTCTATGTAGCTGACGGAGCAACAGGTCTTCTAATCTTTGATGTTACAAATGCTTCTGCACCTCAACTCATAGGCACATATGACACCGATGGTTCTGCGACTGATGTAGTTGTATCTGGAAATTATGCATACGTTGCAGATGACACAAGAGGAGTTGTTGTTCTAAATGTGTCAAATCCTTCTTCAATAACCCTTGCTGGTTCTTCTAATACTGCTGGTACCTCATATGGTGTTGCAGTCTCAGGTAATGATCTCTATGTTGCAGATCACAACAATGGTTTTATTATTTTCGAGTTGCGGCCTGAAAATGTCTATGATACCGTAGGAGTCTACAATAATGCAGGCACATGGGCTTTGTGGAACCCTGGTACCAACTCTGCTGAAATAGTTGGATTCGGCTGGCCAGGTACTGAGCCTATAGAGCCTATAGTAGGTGACTGGGACGGAGACGGAGTTACTGATCTTGGTGTATACAACCGTGACGGAAACAATTTTGTCATTCTAGGTAGCTCAGGACCTGAAATTATCGGTCTTGGCTGGGAAGGTGTAACACCTGTT